>JAJYNF010000230.1 GCA_021786455.1 Acidobacteriota bacterium | reverse complement strand
AGCAAAGCCTCAGCGGAGCCGTCGGGATCCTGAAATGTCCAACCCGCGATTTCCACCAGCTTTTCTGAAGTCGCTTCGGGAAGAACCGTCGGCTCGTTGGCCTTAAGGATGTGATTCAGAAAATCCTCGATCTGCCGCAAAGTTGCGGATAGGTTCCGGTCCAAAACTGCAAAAGCTTCGTGAAAGTTTTGGGTCCCATGCTCTAGCACAACGTCCAGCTTCTTCCGGGCGGTCTCGAGCTCCAGAACTTTGCGGATATATTGAAAGCGCTTACGAACCAGTTCGAGCTGGGAGGGATACAGCTTCTTGGCTTTAACCAGCACTTCCTCGCGCACGCCAACTTTGCCAAAATCGTGCAGGAGCGACGCATATCGGAGCTCTTGAACTTCCTCGCGGGAGAACTGGATATTCTTGTAAGGTCCTGAGTCCGCGCGATCCACGGTCTCAGCAAGCCCGACCGTAAGCTTGGCGACGCGCTCGGAGTGACCGAAGGTCGTCGGATCCCGCGACTCGATGGCAGTGACCGAGGCTTTTACGAAGCCCTCGAACAATCGTCGAATGTCCTGGTAAAGGAGATTGTTTTCGAGCGCAACCGCGGCCTGGCTAGCCAGCGAAGCCGCCAACTCCTGGCTGTGGGCCGAAAACGGCACGACCTCTTCCCGAACCGCTTGGGGCGAGGTGAGTTTGGCCTCTTTGTGACGTTTGGCGTTAATCAACTGCAACACACCAATGCACTCATCTTTCTGGTTCTTCATCGGCAGCACGAGCATGGACTTGGTGCGATACCTGAACTTTTCGTCGAATTCCCGATTGAGGCGGAAGGGCAGCCGGCGCGTGCGATAAGCGTCCTTGAGATTCAAAATTAAACCTGTGGAGGCCGCGTAGCCGGCAACGCTGTGACGATCAATGGGCAAAGTGAACTGGCGAAAGGGGACGGAGTGACTGTCGCTTTGGGTTAGCTTGAATAGGAGGTGTTTGCTGCCTTTCTCGCCCTCTTCCACCAAATATAAGGACCCGGCATCGCAGTTCGTGATTTCACGGCTTTTGGTAAGGATCAGTTCCAGCAAAGTGTCCGTGTTGCGCTCGGTCGAGAGAGCAACGCCGATGCGGTTAAGCGTGCCGAGCTCCGTGGCCACATTGAGAAGCTCGGCGCGCGCATGTTTTTTGTCGAGCTCGGCATTCAAGGCTTCAAGCGCGCTTTGAATAGCCCGCCTCAAGCTCACCACGGATACGCGACCAGGGAGCAATGCGAAAAGGTTCTTTTCAAGGAACGCGGCCCGCGGGGGATTATCGCCGACGTAGATGAGTTTCCATGCGTTTAGATTGCGGCTGTGCCCCTTGATTTCACGGTGATGGCTTTCGTCCGCACTCACGACGAAAACGGCGGGCTCCTCGACGCTTGGACCCCTTTCAGCCCCGGGCGAAAGACCCACAACCGGCCAGGCTGTTTCAAGCCGTCGCAGAGCAACCGACAGCGTAGAAGGCTTAAAGTAGTAGATCGTCCCTTTCATTCGTGCTGTGACCGACCGGCAACTTTACCTGCCCTTGCCAAGCCTGCTCATTATACCTCGTTATCCGCGGGCGCGGGAATGCGTGGTCAAGCAGCCCGACCAAACGCCTCAAACACTCCCCGAAGCAAGAGTGGGCCGCGCAACGCGGCAAATGACGCTGGATTTGATTGGGTTCCGGGCAACGCCAAAGCGGGCGATGAACTGTCCCTCGATACGCCGATTCGTAATCCGCAAGGGAATGAACCCTTTCACCGGATTACGAATCTAACACCTTAAAGGAGGGTTGACGGGTCCATGATTACCCATTCGTTATTTGAAATCTTTAACATCGTCCTTAAACTAATCTTGCTTGGAGTTGGGATTCTCTATTTATTCCGCGTGCTGTGGCTTTACCACTCAGGAGGGGCAAAGGCTCCTTTGAAGCTCACGTGGAGTGATCCAGCGCGCTCTGCCGAAGGCCTGGTAATTTGGCTCGGACTGCAGGTGACTGATAAAGTTTGGAGTGGCGCAAGGTGGACCATCCATGTTCTCGAGGATGCTTCGGCCGACGTCGGCGAGTGGTTCTTAGGCCACCGGGGCGCGGGAAGATAGCAGGCTGAGGATTGGCGGTTCGCAGGGTTGAGCCGGGACCAACACGGGCTGCGCGGGCAGGGTCGTTACATTGAGTGACGTGTGTGGCGGGCGCTTTTTCAGGCCCCCTCCCCCCTTGGCAAAAGCTGAGAAGAACCGCTCATTCGTTTCGCCCGTACCAACCTTATCGCATAGGGAGTTAAGCCGGCGGATTGTATTCGCAGCCATTTTCTGCGATTTTAAGGTAAGCTTTTAGCCGCTGAGTAGGGCGGAGAGTAACCTAGTGGCGTGCGGCGCTGGGAGAGTCACAGTGCCGAGAGAGAGGCGCGGCTAAGCTGCCCGGCATGAGGGAGGATATCGAGTACTGGCTCGGCTTATCGCGAGTCGAGGGGCTTGGCGTTCGCGGGGCGCATCGGCTCCTTGAGCGATTCAACGTCCCGCAAGCCGCTTACATGGCCTCGCTTACAGAACTGGAGAGTGCCGGGCTGCCAGCACCGATCTGTCGAGCGCTTTTTTCACAAGCAGGGCTCCGCGAGGCCGAAAAGGAAGCCGAGGCGGCGCGGAAGACGGGTTGCGAAATCATTACATGGGCCGACGAAGCCTATCCGCCGTTGCTCCGTCAGATTGCCGATCCGCCGCTTGTGATATACATCCGCGGGGACGCGAGAGCCCTTGCGCGACATTCATTAGCGGTAGTGGGAACACGTCGCCCAACACCCTATGGATTACAAGTAGCGCGCCGGCTGGCGAGGGATCTGGCGGAGCGACAACTGGTCATCGTGAGCGGCTTGGCGCGCGGCATAGATTCCGCCGCCCATCACGGCGCGCTCGACGCCCATGGAGTCACCGTTGCCGTCCAAGGCCGCGGCATGGATGAGATTTATCCAAAAGAGAATAAGAAGTTAGCTGAAAGAATTTTAGAGGCCGGGGCAATCATTTCGGAGTTTCCACTCGGCACAGGGCCGGCTCCGGAGAACTTCCCCATTCGGAACCGCATTATCAGCGGGCTATCACTCGGAGTGATGGTCGTGGAAGCAAGCGAGTACAGTGGGTCGCTCATTACAGCACGCCTGGCCACGGAGCAGAACCGCGAAGTGTTTGCCGTTCCGGGCAACGTTACCTCGCCTCAAAGCCTGGGGCCTAATTATTTGATCAAGCAAGGCGCGAAGCTGGTTGATCAGTGGATGGATGTGATCGAGGAATTTCCACCCGAGATTCGAGGGCAGCTCCTTCCGCCACCGACCGATGCGGGGGCACAACACCTTGCAACCGAGAGCAGCACGCTGTTTGACCAGTCCTTGACAGGGGAGCAAAAGCAGGTGCTTGAGGCCTTACGACCCGACCAAGCTATTTTTGTGGACGATATCTTTGATCGTGTCCCTCTCACGCACCCTCGCATCCTACAGACTTTGCTGGAGTTGGAGATGAGCGGCTTGGTCCAGCAACTGCCCGGGAAAAACTTCATTCGCAAGCTGTAACTCCCTTGAGAGGTATTAGTTGACAGTTTGGAGTTTTCCGCATCACAGTAAGGGGGCGTGACGCGGAACCGCCTAAGCCTTTTCGGCAAGGCATGACCGGTCGGGGCCAGGCGACGATCCCCGTGCGGATGGTTGAGAACTAACAGGAAACGGTTATGGCTAAATCTCTCGTCATTGTGGAGTCGCCTGCCAAGGCGAAGACGATCAACAAGTACCTGGGGTCGGACTACACCGTCAAGGCTTCGATGGGCCACATCAAAGACCTGCCCAAAAAGGATCTCGGTGTGGACCTGGAGCACAATTTCAGGCCGACGTACGTCGTCATTCCCGCCAAACAGGAAACCATTCAAGGGTTGACGTCCGCTGCGGCCAAGGCTGACGCTATTTACCTGGCGGCTGACCCCGACCGCGAAGGCGAGGCCATCTGCGCCCATCTGCGCGAGCTTCTGGATACCAAGAAAAGGAAATTCTACCGGGTCCTCTTCAATGAAATTACCCGGGATGCCGTCCGCGAGGCTTTTGAGCATCCCCGCGATATTGATGCAAATCTGGTGGACGCCCAGCAGGCGCGACGCGTTTTGGACCGGCTGGTGGGCTATCAGGTCAGCCCCCTGCTGTGGGACAAAGTGCGCCGAGGGCTTTCGGCGGGGCGAGTGCAGACAGTCGCTCTGCGGCTGATCGTCGAGCGCGAGCGGGAAATCCAGGCTTTTCAGATAAAAGAGTACTGGACGCTGGCGGCCCGGCTGGAAGGGAAGAATCCGCCGCCCTTTGAAGCGCGGGTCGTGAAGCTGAAGGGCGAGGAGCTGGAGATTCCCGGCAAGGAAGCCGCGGAACAGCATCGAGCAGCGCTTGAAACCGCGAAGTATGTGGTTCAGTCGGTCGAGACCCGCGAGAAGCGAAAATACCCCGTGCCACCCTTCATCACCAGCCGCCTGCAGCAGGAGGCGGTGCGCAAGCTGCACTTTACGGCCAAGAAGACCATGACCATCGCGCAGCGGCTCTACGAAGGCGTCGAGCTGGGGTCGGAGGGATCGGTCGGACTGATTACTTACATGCGAACGGATTCGACGCGCGTCGCGGAAACGGCACTCGCTGCGGCGCGGGAATACATCGGCAAGACTTTCGGACCGAATTATCTGCCCGCCGAGGCGGTCCGGTACAAGAGCAAGAAGGGCGCGCAGGACGCGCACGAGGCCATTCGTCCTACGGAGGTTATGCGGACGCCGGAGTCGGTGCGAGCGCACCTCTCAGCGGAGGAGTACAGGCTCTACAAGTTGATTTGGCAGCGATTTGTCGCTTCGCAGATGAATCCGGCGGTGTTCGACCAGACGACCATTGAGATTGGGGCGGCGGATTATCTGCTCCGGGCGACCGGCTCGGTCGAGAAGTTCAATGGGTTCCGTGCCGTGTACGAAGAAGGCAAGGACGATAAGCTGGACGCGGACGAAGAAGACGAGATGAAGCGGCGACTGCCGGCAGTGGAAGCGGGCGATGTGCTGCGCCTGCTGGAATTGCTGCCGGAACAGCATTTCACCGAGCCGCCGCCGCGTTACAACGAGGCGACGCTGGTGAGGGCGCTCGAAGAGAAGGGGATCGGACGGCCCTCGACTTACGCCTCGATCCTTTCGGTCATCCAGAATCGCTCTTATGTTGAGAAGGACCCGCAGCGCCGATTCCACCCGACCGAACTCGGCATGCTGGTCAGCGACCTATTGGTCAAGAGTTTCGCCGACATTTTCGACGTCGCCTACACGGCGCGAATGGAAGAGGAGTTGGACGAAGTCGAAGAGGGCAAGCTGGCGTGGACGGAAGCGCTGGCAGAGTTTTATAAAAAATTCAAGAAGGACCTGCGCGCGGCCGAAACAACGATGGAGGACTTGAAAGGCGAAGGGCGGCCGAGCGACGAAAAGTGTGAAAAGTGCGGACGGCCGATGGTCATCCGCCTGGGACGGAACGGCCAGTTCTTCGCCTGCACCGGTTATCCGGACTGTGACGGCACCAAAGACATGACGCCAGAGCTGGCTCAAAAGTACGACGTGGCTGTGCCTGCGTCCACCGCCGCGCCGGAGGTTGCCGAACAGATTTGCGAGAAATGCGGGAAACCGATGGCGGTCAAGCGCGGCCGGTTCGGTTATTTTCTGGCCTGCACGGGATACCCGGAGTGCAAGAACACCAGGCAAATTGTGATGAAGGAGGGCCAAGCGACAGTGGCTCCGCCTCCACCGGAAATTCCCGAGCAAACCTGCGAGAAATGCGGGAAACCGATGACGGTCAAGCGCGGGCGATTTGGTTACTTCCTGGGGTGCACGGGCTATCCGGAGTGCCGCAACACGCGGAAGATCCTAATGAAGGACGGGAAAGCCGTTGTGGCGTCTCCGCCGCCCGAAGTTCCCGAGCAAACCTGCGAGAAATGCGGCAAGCCGATGGCCGCGAAGCACGGCCGGTTCGGTTATTTCCTGGCCTGCACCGGCTACCCCAAATGCCGCAACAAGAAACAGATCACGGTCTCCGAAGGACAACCGGCCACCGTCGGCAACTGATGCCGTCCTGGTTCTTACCCTGCCTGTAGTTCACCCTCCCTCGGTAAGAAGATGGACCTATAGGCCGCAGCCGAAAGTCCGCCCGCGAGATAATTCAAAGAGGCGCCGACGGCGTCTCCGCCCGTTCAGTCCTAAATCTGCGAATAGGGAGCGGGGCTCAAAATCAAGTTGGTCACATTGGTGACGATCGGCTCAAAGGCGAATCGCTCCTCGTGACTGAGCTTCTGCCAGGCGGGAGCGGTGTCAAAAGCCCGCCACAACCGGTTTCTCTCCGAAAGGCTGCCGAAGGCCAGCATATAGGTCAGTTGGGGCATTCGCTGTCCGATGAGGGTGTCGCCATAAAAGACAGGTGAAAAACCGGCCGAGCGGAAGATGTCAAATTCGCCGCTGTGGAACATCTCGATCTTTCGCCAATGGTCGCGGTCGCTGGGACTTTCGTAGGTCCGAAGCTCAAACACGCGGGGTTGGCGAGCGGCGGTCATGGGCGGAGTTTGGATTTGCGGCTGCCCGCGAAAAGCCAGCATCAATGAGCTTTCCAGGCGCTCGTACGCAGGGGCACTGGCGGGGGCTTTGAGAAAAGCGTCGCCGGCCTTCATAAATTCCGCGTCGGAGCGGAGATGAGCGTCAAGCCGGACGAGAGTTTCAAGAGAAGAGCATGGAATCAAGACATAAAGGGTGGGATTTCGGGGGCCCAGCATCTGACCAAAGACGCCGATCGGCCGGATGCCTAAACGATTTGCGGCGGGGATAAAGGCGTTTGCGAAAAAATGGTGAACGATTCCCGTCTCGGGCCCCGAGCGCAAATGATAGCGCCGAAGCTCATAGTATTGCCGACCGGATTCAAGGGATGAAGCGGAAGATTCGGCGCGCAAGGTGTCGCGGGATGCGAGGCTGAGTCCTGCCGCGGCGAGCGACGAAGCCAGAAATTTCCTTCTCTGCATGAATGCCTCCTGAAATGATTTGCGATGGATGACCAACGCCGCAGAGTGCAAGGGGCGCGGCGCGCCTGCATTATGGCACATTCCGCGAGCGAGGGCGTCAGGCTTCGCGCACTTCGGTATGATGGCGGACTTCCACGCCCTCGACAAGGAAGAGAACATCCTCGGCGATGTTGGTGGCGTGATCGGCGATACGTTCCAGGTTCCGGGCTACAAACAAAAGGTCAATCGCCTGCGGGATGGCCTCCGGCCGGCTTTGCATAAAGCGGATCAGCTCATGGTAGATGGTGTCGCGAAGGGCGTCCACGGCGTCATCGCCGACGAGGACGCTGCGGGCGAGTTCGATGTCCTTCTTGACGAAAGCGTCCAGGGTCTTGCGGACCATGTCTTCGGCCATGCTGGCCATGCGAGGAATGTCCACGAGCGGCTTGATTTCAGGGTCGCGCATGAGAGAAAGTGCGCGCTCGACGATGTTGACCGCCAGGTCGCCCATGCGCTCGAGATCGTTGTTGATCTTAATAGCGGAGGTGAGCAGTCGCAGATCGGTTGCCATCGGCTGGTGCAAGGCGAGCAAGCTGATGGCCATGTCGTCAATTTCGATTTCCATCTGGTTGATACGAGCTTCATTTTTGAGGACCTGCTGCGCCAACTCCCGGTCGCGGCGAACCACCGCCTGCACGCTGGTATAGATGCCGTGCTCGACCAGCCCGCTCATGGCGAGCAAGCGTTTCCGTAATTCATCCAGTTCTTGAACGAAATGGCGCAAAACACGGCCTTTCTGAATCCAGGGTTGGCGCCGGCAAGTCAGGAAAGCCATCTGCCTTCGCCGGCTTAAACCCGTCACTCGTCGCTTATCCGAATCTTCCCGTAATGTAGTCTTCGGTCTCCTTCCGCGCGGGGTTCTTGAAAAGCACCTGCGTCGGGTTGAACTCAATCAGCTTCCCCATCAAGAAAAAACCGGCATCATCGGAAATTCGAGCGGCCTGCTGCATATTATGCGTCACAATGACGATGGCGCAATAATCTTTCAAGTTGAAAAGCAACTCCTCGATTTTCGCGGTGGCGATGGGATCGAGAGCGGAGCACGGCTCATCGAGCAGTA
>JAJYNF010000321.1 GCA_021786455.1 Acidobacteriota bacterium | reverse complement strand
CTTGCGGATTGCCGCGACCTGCGGGTTCGTCTGCTTCATCAAGGCTTGAACCTTTGCAAAGTCTTCTTTGATAATCTGGTTGACTTCGGCGGTCTGCTCGCTATTCAGATTGAGGTCCTTCTTGAGGTGGGCCACGATCCATTGCCGGCTCGGCGGCCGGTGTTGCCACCGGCCGGAATGCCACCCGTAAATGAGCGTGAGCGCCGACCCGACAATCAGCCCCAGCACGAACGTGAGAATGAAATAAAGATACGCGCGGCGACTCACGGCTGGGGTTGTCCTCCTGCGGTCGTCGCCCGCGTCCGAAGGGAAGAAGCCGATTCGATCGCGCTCAGGCCAATCGGAGCCGCTTGGTTAATCTGCGCCATCACCGGACGTGCGCCCAGCACCTCGGCGCTGCCGCCCGCCCGCAGCGGGCTCGAGGACGGCACCACCAGCCCCAGCAGCACAAAAACCGTTATCAGCAAGGTGACGTAAACAATGCGGCGTCCCGCTACATCCATCCAGTCGGCCCCCGCATCCTGAACCGCCGTCCCAAGGCGCCGCTGAAGCCGTTCCAAAGGATTTCAGGAAGGTTCCGGCGGCTCTTCCGTCCGCAACCCCATGAAACCGGCGCGCAGCAAGTTCCAATCGCCCGCTACCGCCCGACACGCGGGGCACTCTTTCAGATGCCCTTTGACCTCCGCCCCGCTAACCTCGCCCGCTTCAAACGCTTTCCTTATCTCTTGGCAGCGCATGACTGATCCTCCCTGAACGCCACTTCCTGAAATCCTTCAGCATTCTTTTCCTGGCCCGGTGCAGCCGAACCTTGACCGTGCTCGGCTTGAGCCCCGTGACCTCCGCAATTTCCTCGATGGAACGGCCTTCCAGTTCTTTCAGCGCCAGGATCACGCGATCTTCGGCGGGCGCTCGCGCCAATAGTTTATCCACTAAATCCGCCAATGCAAGCTGCTCTTCTTGGTTGAGTGCATCCGGGTTTGGATCCTCCGCTTCCCCCTGGATTCGCCGCTCGCCATCCTCGTCCATCTGCCAGAAGTACGTAACCCGCGAGACCCGGTTTCTCCGCAAGTAATCATAACAATGATTGATGGCAATGCGGGAGAGCCAGGTCCGAAAAGAAGACCGGAAATTGTAGCTCCGGATGGCAACGAACGCCTTGATGAAAATTTCCTGGACGATGTCCTCAACTTCATCGCGCCGGTGCAACAGATGGAAAACGAGGGAAAAAATCGGTTGACGGTAAGTCTCCACCAGCCATGTAAAAGCTTCGCGGTCGCCGTTCTGGCAACGTCGGATCGTCTCAATCTCACGGCCAGCCTCGGGATTCGGCTTTGCCATTTAGGTTCCATGGCCTGTCCTTCCCACTACGCTTCGACGAAGCTTCGGGGCGCCAGGTTACAGGCCGGTTTGGCGAATTGCCGACATGGCAATTTTAATTGACTAGGTTATCAAGACGTGAAAGAATACCGCCATGGTCATCGGACTCCGACTGCGTAAGCTGCGGGAAGAGAAAGACCTTTCGCAAGGGGATATTGAGAAACGGACGGGGCTGCTCCGCTGTTACATCTCTCGCGTCGAGAATGGCCATACCGTGCCTTCCCTCGAAACTCTGGAGAGACTTGCGGCAGCCCTCGAGATCCCTCTCTACACTCTTTTCTACGAGGGGGACCAGCCGCCTGAACTGCCGAACTTGACCCATCGCCGCACCACCAACGAACTGGCTGCCGAGTACGCAGCGGACAAGGACACGCGGTTTTTCCAAAAGGTCAAGCGCCTTCTCTCTCAAATTAACGACCGCGACCGCCGTCTCCTGCTCTACATGGCCCAGAAACTGGCGAGCCGTTAGGCAGGTCATCCCATCCCCTCCGTTTTGCCTCGTCGGCTGATGCGAAGCGGCCGAGGGAGCGGTGTTTCTCTATTCCCATTCAATCGTGCCCGGCGGCTTTGAGGTAACGTCGAAGACAACACGGTTGATCCCTTTCACTTCGTTGACAATCCGAGTCGAAATCTTTTCGAGCACCTCTGACGGCAGCCGCGCCCAGTCCGCCGTCATCCCGTCCTCCGATTTGACGGCGCGCACGGCAATCGTAAAGGCATAAGTGCGCGCGTCCCCCATCACGCCAACAGTTGAAATGGGAAGCAGCACCGCAAACGACTGCCACAAATCATAATAAAGACCCGCGGCGCGGATTTCATCAAGGACAATCGCATCCGCCTCGCGGACCATCCGCAAGCGGTCTTCGGTGACTTCCCCCAGGATGCGCACGGCCAATCCCGGCCCGGGGAACGGCTGACGATTCACCAAATCGTCCGGCAGGCCGAGCTCTTTGCCCACCCGCCGAACCTCGTCCTTAAACAGTTCCCGCAAGGGCTCAATCAGTTCAAACCGGAGATCCAGAGGCAGCCCGCCGACGTTGTGGTGGCTCTTGATCGTGGCCGCCGGGCCCCGCACCGAAACCGACTCGATGACGTCGGGATAGAGTGTTCCCTGCACCAGGAACTTTATGTGTCCTAGCCGCCGAGCCTCTTCCTCAAAAACACGGATGAACTCCTCGCCAATGATTTTCCGCTTCTGCTCCGGATCGGTCACGCCACTAAGACGATTGAGAAACCGTTGGCTCGCGTCCACGGCTCGGACGTTCAAGTGAGCTTGCTCCTGCAACGCCCGCGTGACCTTTTCAAACTCATTTTTGCGCAGCAAGCCGTTGTTCACAAAGACGCAGGTCAACCGATCGCCGATTGCTCGGCTCACCAGCGTGGCGGCGACGGCCGAATCCACTCCGCCCGAAAGCGCGCACAGCGCCCGCTCTGAGCTCACCCGTTCCCGCGCGCGGGCCACGGTCTCTTCGATGAAGGAGCGAGGAAACCAGTTGGGTCGGATGCCGCAAATCTCAACCACAAAATTCCGCAAGATCTCATCCCCGCGGTTCGTATGGCGAACTTCTGGATGGAACTCCACGGCGAACATCTTGGTCGCCGGATTTTCAATCACCGAAATCGCGTTCTCCGTGCGGCCCGTAATGCGAAACCCGGGCGGGACCTCTGTCACGTGGTCTCCGTGACTGTTCCAAACGCGCAGGGGCGACGGAAGCCCTCGAAGCAGATCGGTTGGAGGGTTAATTTCGAGCATTGCAAACCCATATTCGCGACGGCGCGCCGGCTCGACTTTGCCACCCAGCTTGTAGGACATCCATTGCAGCCCGTAACAAATTCCCAGCACCGGCAGATTGAGCTTGAAGATTCGCTCATCCGCTACCGGCGAAGCCGGATCGTAAACCGACGCTGGCCCGCCCGAAAGAATCAGCGCCTGGGGGCTCATCTTGACCAGCTCGTCAAATCCTATCGTGCACGGCACAATCACCGAATAAACGTTCATCTCCCTGATCCGCCGCGCAATGAGCTGCGTGTACTGCGAGCCGAAATCAAGAACGACAATGGGCGATTGAATCATCGGTGATTGCATAATTGGGCGTTTGAATCATTGCCCCATTGAATCAATGATTCAATGGAATAATGTATCAATTACTTGACGACGACATTCACCAGCTTCTGCGGCACCAGCACAATTTTGACAACTTGCTTGCCGTTCAAGTATTGCTTGACCTTTTCATCTTCCAGCGCGAATTGGCGAATTTGCTCTTCGCTGGCGTTTGCCGCCACGCGGATGCGCCCGCGAAGCTTGCCATTGACCTGAACCGGCAGTTCAAGCTCATCTTCAGCCGCAAGCTCAGGATCAAATGCCGGCCAAGGGAATTTCAAGATGGGCTCAGAATGGCCCAGGGCTTCCCAAAGCTCATCGGCCAGGTGAGGCGCAAAAGGTGAAAGTGCAACCAGAAGGAACTCGATGGCGAGCCGGAAAACCTCCTTGCGAATCTTCCCTGCCGCAAAGGCCACCTCGGATTCCGCCAGCTCGTTGGTGAGTTCCATGCACATGGCAATGTCGGTGTTATAGTGCCAGCGATATTCCATATCTTCGGTCACGTGCCGAAGAACCTGGTGCGCTTTGCGAAGCAGGCGCCGCTCGTCGGAACTAAGGCTTTCGATTCCTAGGTTGGGTTCGAGAGAGCCGGCATTTGAAACTTGAAGTGTTACTTTATGTTTCTCAACCAAACGATAGACACGATTCAGGAAGCGCCATGCCCCCTCAATGCCAGCGTCCGACCAATCCAGATCTTTCTCCGGTGGCGCCGCAAACATCATGTAAAGCCGAACCGTGTCCGCTCCGTATTTAGCGCACATCTCCGTCGGGTCCACCACGTTCCCCTTGGACTTCGACATGGCCGAGCCGTCCTTAAGCACCATGCCTTGCGTGAAGAGCCGCGCCACGGGTTCAGAAAATTCTACCAGGCCGATATCCTGCATGACCTTGGTGAAGAAACGCATGTAAATAAGGTGCAGGATTGCGTGCTCAATGCCCCCGATATACTGATCCACGGGAAACCAGTAGCGAACCGCATCCTGATTGATCGGCCCCAAGGTGATCTGAGGGTCCGTGTAGCGATAGAAATACCAGGATGAGTCAACGAACGTGTCCATGGTGTCGGTTTCGCGCCGGGCCTTCCCACCGCATCGCGGACACGCGGCGTTGACAAATTCCGAAACAGTTTCGAGCGGCGATTTTCCTTGCCCGGTCAGTTTGACCTCGGAAGGAAGCACAACGGGCAAGTCGGCTTCGGGAACGGGAACGATGCCGCACTTGTCGCAATAGAGAATCGGGATGGGCGTGCCCCAATAACGCTGCCGCGAAATCCCCCAGTCCTTGATGCGGTACTGGACGGTTCCCTGCCCGAACCCGCCGGCTTCAGCATCAACCGTCATCCTTTCGATGGCTTGTTCTGAAGTGAGGCCCGAGTATTTTCCTGAATCCACAAGCCGTCCGTACTCGACGAACGCTTCTTCAAGTGGCTCTTTAAGTTTTCCATTTTGAGGCACAATGACGGTCTTAATGGGCAGGTTGTAGTCCGTCGAGAACTCGAAGTCTCGCTCGTCGTGCGCCGGCACGGACATGACAGCTCCGGTTCCGTATTCGGTCAGAACAAAATTGGCAAGCCAGACAGGAATCAGCGCGCCGCTAAACGGATTGCGCGCCCTGAAGCCCGTGTCGGCACCGAGCTTTTCAAGATTCACTTCCACTCGCGCCCGCACCGAAGATGCTTTGACCCGATCCGCGTCCTCGCGGAGCTTTTGGGGAGACTTCGACAAGGCGATGAGCTTCTCCACCATCGGGTGGTCAGGCGCGATGAAAACCGCCGTGCAGCCGAAAATCGTGTCCACGCGAGTCGTGAAAACGCGCAGCGAATCATCCAGCCCTTCGATTCGAAAATCAACGAACGTTCCGTGAGATTTGCCAATCCAGTTGCGCTGCATCGTGAGCACGCGCTCCGGCCAGCGAACCAGATGCTTCATGTCCTCGAGCAGCCGGTCGGCGTAGTGAGTAATTTTCAAAAACCATTGTTCGAGATCTTTCTCGACGACAGCAGTCTCTTCGTGCCGCCAGCAACAGCCATTGATCACTTGCTCGTTGGCCAGAACCGTTTCGCACTCGGGACACCAATTGACTCGACTCTTTTTCCGATACGCGAGGCCCCGCTCGTACATCTTGAGAAACAGCCACTGATTCCAGCGGTAGTATTCCGGCGCGCAGGTCGCAATCTCGCGCCGCCAGTCGTAGCTGAATCCAAGACGTTTCAACTGCCCACGCATGACTTCAATGTTCGAAAAGGTCCATTCCGCAGGAGGCCGGCCGTGCTTGATGGCGGCATTTTCCGCTGGCAAGCCAAAAGCATCCCAGCCCATGGGGTGGATCACGTTAAAACCCTTCATCCACAGGTAACGCGCCAAGGCATCGCCCAGCGTGTAGTTGCGCACGTGCCCCATGTGCAGCGCGCCTGACGGATACGGCAACATTTCGAGCACGTAATATTTCTTGCGCTCGGGATCAACGTCGGCTTCGAAAAGCTTCATCTCCGCCCATCGCTGTTGCCACTTCGCTTCGATTCGTTGTGGGTCGTAGATTGCGTCCATAAGGTCAATCGCCGGTGGTTGGAAATCGAAAAATCTTCACGCCCTCTGAAAGGTCAACTTTCACCTTAAACCCTTAACCTTCGGCCGTGAGCTTCTCTGTCTGGCCAGTTTCCTCATCACATTCAAATTCCGCTTGTCATCGCCTGGCCGGTCAATAGGGGTCTCGCAAATAAACGGAATGTCCCGCAGCTTCGGGTGGCGCACGATTCGCCGGAAGCCTTCCAGGCCGATTTTCCCTTTCCCAATGTGCTCGTGCCGGTCGGAGTGCGACTCGAAATCCGTCTTGGAATCGTTAGCGTGAATCACCTTGACCCTGTTCAGCCCGATCGTTCCGTCGAGAACTTGAAGTGTTTCTTTAAGCCCTTTCGCGGTGTCAATTCGGTAGCCGGCGGCAAAGCAATGGGCGGTGTCAATGCACGCTCCGACGGGCAAATCGTTTTCAACGCCGTGAATAATTTCCGCTACCTCCTCGAAGCTTCGCCCGATGGCGGACCCCTGCCCGGCGGTGTTTTCAATTAAGATGGTCAGCCCGTTCATGGGCAAGCCGCTTGCGGCCTGCCGCAGTGATTCGACGCAATTGCGGATCGCCGCTGAAGGCTTGGTCTCGCGCGCGCTCCCCGGATGAGCGACCAGAAAATCGGCGCCCAGCAAGACCGCTCGCTCAATTTCACCGCGAAAGGCCGCGACCGATTTGCGCCGGATGGACGAGCTGGGCGAAGCCAGGTTGATCAAATAGTTGTCGTGAATGACGAGTGGTGCAAGGTCATACGCTTCACGAAGCTCGCGGAACCTAGCGCACGACTCCGCGGAAGGTTTTCGGGAAAACCATCCGCGAGGGTTTGCGGAAAACATCTGAAAAGTATCGCAGCCGATTTTATGAGCTCGATTCGCCGCGTTCTCCAGCGATCCGGCAATCGAGGTGTGGACGCCCGCCTTCAATCGTATTCCTCCGCCGATCGGCGCTCCCATCCTAGCAAAGCCGCGAAACATCCGTCAATCAACAGATGGCGAAAGCGCATGAAGGCCGCTTTCGATAAAGCTTCCCGACCCAACTCACTGCGCCGCCGATCGCCTTGGAGCGCATGGTCCGTTGGCGGCGACCAGCGGGCCGGCCAATGGTGGAAAGCCTCAGGCTCACTCCGGCTGTGGCATTCTGCCCGTCTTCGCGCCAGGAGCTGGCAAGGTTGGCAGCCCCACTCGCTTTCTTCCTGGCGCCTGCCGCGCCGCGAGCAACGCACGCGAGGACAACTGCGCCACGCTCCCAATGCAGCGATACCCTTTCCCTCGGTCGGCGCGCCGACATTCTCAGGTTCTACTTTAAGTCGCCAAAATTCTAGCAGTTAATGTAATACTTTGATTATTTCCGGTTCAGGATTTGGGTGAATTGCAGCTCTATCGCGATGGCTGGCCAACTCGAAGCCGCGCCGCCGCTCTCGGCAAGCCTGCGTCGAAAACGCATTGCCTTGACTCGCGGGGATGAATTAAACTACCCGTCTGTTCTTGCAGGCGTGCAATGCTCATTCTGATGAAACCACAGGCGACGGAGGAAGACATCCGCCGCGTCACGTCGAAGATCGAAGCCATGGGCTTTCGCGCCCACGCCATTCCTGGCGTCGGGCGGACGGCCATCGGCATTACGGGAAATCCCGGCCCGATCGAGCCAGGTGAATTTGAAAGCCTGCCTGGCGTCGCTGAAGCGATCCGAGTTTCCAAACCCTACAAACTGGTCAGCCGCGAAGTCAAGCCGGAGGATTCAGTCATTACGGCTGGCCCCCCCGAAGCGAGGGTAAGATTTGGCGGCCGGGAGCTTGCCATCATTGCCGGTCCCTGCGCCGTAGAAAGCCGTCAGCAGCTTTTCGCGGCGGCGGAAGCGGTTAAGAAGGCCGGGGCTCGCCTGCTGCGTGGAGGCGCCTTCAAGCCTCGCACATCACCATACAGTTTTCAAGGGCTGGGCGAGGAGGGCCTGCGAATTCTGGCGGAAGCGAGGGAACGCCTCGGGCTGGCGATTGTTACCGAGACCATTGACCCGGAAAACTGCGACCGAGTTGAAGAATACGCCGACGTCTTGCAGGTGGGAGCCCGAAACATGCAGAACTTTTCCCTCTTGAAACGGGTGGGCCGGTCAAAGAAGCCGG
>JAJYNF010000097.1 GCA_021786455.1 Acidobacteriota bacterium | reverse complement strand
GGCCAGCGCGCGAGAACTCAATAACGTCGTCCTCGGAGTTTTTACCGAGGACCAGGTTTATCGAATTGACCATTATTTGGGCAAAGAGACGGTGCAAAATCTGCTGGTCTTTCGCTTTGCGAATGGGATTTTTGAACCCATCTGGAACCGCCGTTACATAGACCATGTGGAGATCACCGTGGCGGAGGACATCGGTATTGAGGGGCGAGGCGGCTACTACGAGGAAGCCGGCTTGCTCCGCGACATGATCCAGAATCACGTCATGTCGGTCCTGAGTTTGGTGGCGATGGAGCCGCCGGCCAGCTTCGAGGCAACCCAGGTTCGGGACGAGAAAGCCAAGGTGCTGCGCGCGATTCGGCCCTTTGATCTCGACCGCCTGAGCGAATTCGCCGTGCGAGGCCAATATCAGGAAGGCTGGGTCAAGGGCGAAAGCGTTCCGGCGTACCGCTCTGAGCCGAAAGTTTCCTTAACCTCAACCACTGAAACTTACGCTGCCCTGAAGTTCTCTGTGGATAACTGGCGATGGGCGGGCGTCCCCTTTTACGTGCGATCGGGAAAACGGTTGGCCAAGCACGTTTCGGAGATCGTGATCGAGTTTCGCCGCGTCCCGCACATGGTGTTCGGCAAGACGTGGCGGGATTCGGTCGAGCCCAATATTATGTCCGTCCGCATCCAGCCGAACGAAGGAATTTCAGTGAAATTCAACGCCAAGTTTCCGGCAACGACGATGCAGATACGGCCCGTGAAAATGGAGTTTCGGTACGAGGACTCGTTCGGCGTGGAAACACCCGGCGCCTATGAAACCTTGCTGCTCGATTGTATGTTGGGCGATCAGACACTGTTTACGCGCGAGGATGCGGTAGAGATGGCCTGGGAATTGTTGACGCCGGTTTTAGAGCGCTGGATGCAGGATGGGGCGGGCGGGCTGACGTTCTATGAGGCGGGAAGTTGGGGTCCGGCGGAGGCAGACGCGCTTTTGGCGCGGGACGGACGTCACTGGCACCGCTTATAACGGTCGCGGCGTGGGATGGAGGTGAAAAGAGAGTGCCGAGCCAGTTTGTTTCGCTGACGTCCGGTGAGTTGCGGATCGCCAACGTGGCGAACCTGGAAGGTGAGCTCTCTCGCCTCTGGCAGTCTGCCGCTGGAGATCCTGAAACCAAGCAAGCTGTTACCCGCGCCTCTGTCCTGACGTTGCTGGCCTACGCGGAAGATGAGGCCGACGGAGCCGAAGCTCTGCGGCAGATCGGCGAGATTACTTACGAAAATCCTTGCCGCGCCATCGTGATGATTGCCGACCGCGCCGCGCCGGTCGCGGGACTTCGCGCCTCGATCTCCGCCCACTGCCGCGTGCCCGGGCCGGGGGAAAAGCAGGTCTGCTGCGAAACGATTTCCATTCATGCTTCGGGCAAAACGGTGGAGGGTCTCAAAAGCGTGGTGGTGCCGCTGGTAATTCCGGAGTTGCCGGTTTATCTGTGGTGGCGGGCGGAGTGTTTTTCACCGCCGGAATACATGGCCGAGATTCTGCGGGTGAGCGATCGTGTGCTGGTGAACTCTTCGACTTTCCCCGACCCCATGCGGGGGTTGGGGGATTTGAGCCGGCAAATCCGGCGTCGCTGGGGAGGTCGCCAATTGGCGTTTAGCGACCTCACTTGGGCGCGCGTAACCCCGTGGCGCGAGTTGCTCGCGCATTGCTTTGATTTTCCCGAGGCGAGGGATTGCCTCCGACGCATCGCTCGGGTCAGGATTCAATGGGCTGCGGACGGCGAGGCTAGCGCGGGGCTTCTCCTCGCGGCCTGGCTCGCCGGCCGGCTTGGATGGCAACCCCAAGCGGTTGCCGCATCCGAGGCCGCCGGGTGGGTCTTCAACCTGGGCGCGGGAGGGCAACCGGTCCGGGTGGTCTGTGAACGGGTGGCGGCCGCGGAAAAAGACGCATCACCGTTGCTCGTTATCATCGAAATCGGAGGCGAGGTGGGAGGGACTTTCCAATTCACGGAGAGCCTAGCAGCAGAAAAGATCACTGGGTATTGCGCGGTAGCCGGCCGGCCGCCGTTTGAACGAACGGTCTTCCGCGCGCCGGCCAACCTCAGCCGCCTGATTACCGACGAGCTTCGGTTCCCCAGCCATGATGCAATTTACGAGGAGGTCCTGGACACCCTCTCGCGCCTCATGGCCCTGGCGAACTAAGCGGCCGCGCCGAGGCGCCAGACCCCACCACCATGACTGAGCCTGAAATCCTCGTTTTCCCAAGTTTGGACCAACTGAGCCGCAAGCTGGCGGATCACTTTGCCGCCCTGGCAAGCGCCCCACCGCATGGCGAAAAGGATTTTTGCGCCGCATGGTCGGGCGGCGAGACCCCGCGCCCTTTTTTCGAGCGTCTCAGCGTTGAACCGGTCGCCGAACAAATTCCCTGGACGTGCGCGCGCCTTTACCAGGTGGATGAGCGCGCCGTGCCGCCGGATCATCCGGAAAGCAATTACCGGATGATTCGCCTGGCGTTGCTGGAAAGCGTCCCGCCGGCGGCCGCCAATTTCCGCCGCATGGAGGCTGAACGCCGTGACTTGAGCCAGGCGGCGAGGGAATACGAGCAAGTTCTGGAAAACGAATGTCGTCCGCCCCGTGGCCGGCCTCCGAGTTTTGATTTTATTCTGCTGGGTCTCGGGACTGACGGGCACACGGCGTCGTTGTTTCCCGGGACGAGCGCCCTTGCGGAACGCAAGCGATGGGTGGTGCCGAATTTTGTCCCCCGGTTAAATACCTATCGAATGACCCTGACCTACCCGGCGATCAATGCCGCACGGGAAATTGTATTCATGGTGGCAGGTGGGAAAAAAGCTGAGATACTGCGGCAGGTTCTGGAAGGCCCACACCAGCCGGAGCAATGGCCCGCTCAAGCCGTGCAACCGGTGGCGGGGCGGGTGAGCTGGTACGTGGACCGGGAGGCCGCCCAAGCTTTGCGCAAGACGTTGAAGAACCTCGGATGATCAAAATCGCTCCGTCCATTCTTTCTGCAGACTTTACCCGGCTTGGCGAGCAGGCCATGGCGGTGGAAGCGGCCGGGGCCGACCGCATTCAGATAGACGTCATGGACGGCCGCTTTGTTCCCAACATCACTTTTGGAGTTCAGGCGGTAGAGTGTCTTCGTCCGCTGGTTCATATCCCGTTGGAGGTTCATCTGATGGTTGAGCCTCCAGAGGACTTCATTGAACGATTTGCAGCAGCCGGCGCGGACACGCTGATCATCCATCAAGAAGCCACGCCGCATCTTCATCGCGCCGTCCAGCATATTCATGGGTTAGGCAAGCAAGCGGGCGTGGCATTGAATCCGTCAACGCCGGCGGCCATGCTTTCGGAAATTTTGGGCCTTCTCGACCTGGTCCTGGTGATGACCGTCAATCCTGGTTTTGGCGGCCAGGAGTTCATTCCTGAGACCCTCGGCAAGATCCGCGAAGTGCGGGCTCGGTTGAGCGAGCTTAGGCGCGGGTGCGATGTGGAAGTGGACGGCGGAATCAATCGGGAGACGGCGCCTCGGGTGGTGGAAGCGGGAGCCGACGTGCTCGTGGCCGGCTCGGCGATTTTCGACGCGCCCGAGGGGTACGCCGCGGCAATTCGCGCCTTGCGAAATACCGCGGTTGGGAATCGAAGCGCCCGCTAAGATGGAGAGCGAGAGCGAATGAATTCAATTGAAAGGCGGCCGGCGCCGCCAAGCCCCCCGCGCGAATTCTATGCCTGATCTTGCGCGAACCTCGGGTGTGCGAGTCCTTGGCCTCGTACTTCTGTTGCCGCTCGTGCTCGCGTCCTCGGTGCCCGCCGGTCTGCTGCGCAAGAACATGACGCCCAAGCCCGCTTACCGGGCTCCCTACCATTTGATTAAAGAAAAATGGTGGACGCGAACGACGTCGCGCGTGGGACGTGGAGGCAAGGCGCGCTTTCACGGTTTTTACGGGGACTATCGCGTGGCGGTGGCGACGCGTGGCGGCACGCTCAGCGGAACATTCACTTTTGACAAGACGACTCGGCGGCCGATCGTCGTTCGCCTGCGGTAGGCTGAGAGATCGCTGCGGTCCGCGCCGAGCCAGATTTTGAGTGCGGCGGCAGCCTGGGGCGCCGCCAAATCCTCCCATCGCCTCATCGAAGGCGATCTCTCCGACCCTTGATCCTCCTCGGGTGACACCGACCTCTTGGCCGAATCTTCCCTCGGCCCGCTCTATTTCAACAAATCCATCAAATAGTGGGTCGCCGGCTTACTCCGGCGCAGGTGCGACTGCTGTTTCAAGCGGGGTCGGTCCCGAACGAAATCAATTTGTGGTATAGTCGGCGAGAATTTCAGCGAGGTGCACTGTTTATGTCATTGGTCGAGCAGGTGGACAAAGAGATCCTGACGGCGATGAAGGCCCGGGAGGGGCTGAGGCTCTCGGTGCTGCGCATGATGAAGACGGCGCTCAAGCATCGGCAAGTCGAGCAAGGCCGCGCGCTCGACGACGCCCAGGCTCATGCCGTTCTGCGCACGCTCGTCAAGCAGCGGCGTGAATCCGTGGAGCAATTCCGAAAGGGCGGCCGAGAAGACTTGGCTTCCAGGGAAGAATCGGAAATCAAGATTTTGGAGACCTATCTTCCTCTGGCAGCGAGCGACGCCGAGATGCACACCGCCGTCGCGGCGGCCATCGCGGAAACCGGAGCCGCCGGCGCGAAGGACTTGGGCAAAGTGATGAAAGCGGCGATGGCGAAACTGGCGGGCAAAAACGCTGATGGCAAGCGCGTCAGCGAAATCGCCCGAGCGAATCTCGAGCAATGAGTTGGAGAGGCGCTACGACGGCAAACGCGAACGCGCCTGCTTGAGGCGGCAGTTATGGCGACGGACATTCAAAAACACGGCCCCGAGGCGGCCTTCCGGCCGTACATACCCGCGGACGTTGTCCTGCCGGAGTTTACTTTGCGCGCCGTGGTGCTGGGCGCGCTTTTGGGCATCGTGTTCGGCGCCGTGTCGGTTTATTTGGCGCTCCGGGCCGGCCTCACGGTCAGCGCCTCGATTCCCATCGCCGTGCTCTCGATCAGCATTTTCAAATGGCTGGGGCGTTCCACCATCCTCGAGAACAACATCGTGCAGACCGTGGGCTCGGCGGGCGAGTCTATCGCGGCCGGAACCGTCTTCACGCTGCCGGCGCTGATATTTCTTGGCTACAAGCTGGATTATTCGCGGATCTTCCCGCTGGCGCTGGCCGGGGGCTTGTTGGGAGTGCTCTTTGTTGTCCCGTTGCGAAACGCCCTGGTGGTAAAAGAGCACGGCAATTTGGTTTTTCCAGAGGGCAAGGCCTGCGCCGATGTTTTAGTGACGGGAGAACGGGGCGGCATTCAGGCGGGCAAAGTATTCGGCGGCGCGGGGCTGGGCATGGCGTACAAGTTTCTGATGGGCGAGATGGGGGGACTGGGCTTCTGGAAAGCCATCCCAACCTGGCGGCCTTCGTGGTATCCGGGGGCGACGTTATCGGCTGAGATCACGCCAGAATATCTCGGCGTCGGTTACATCATCGGCACGCGCGTGGCCGGCATCATGTTTGCTGGCGGCGTGCTCTCCTGGCTGGTGCTCATTCCCGTTATCAAGTTTTTCGGAGCCAGCCTGCCGCTGCCGGTTTACCCGGGCACCCAGCCCATCGCGGGCATGTCTCCGGATGACATCTGGGCAAGCTATATCCGCTATATTGGCGCGGGCGCGGTGACCATGGCCGGCGTCATCACGCTGTTGCGCACCCTGCCGACGATTGTCAGCTCGTTTCAGGCCACCTACCGCCAGCTTCGCGAGAGTCGGTTGGGGGCGGCGGCGCGCGAAATCGAGCGGACGGCACGCGATCTTCCGCTGCCCCTGATTGCTGGCGGATCGCTGATCGTCGTGGCGGCCGTCTGGGCGCTCCTTGCTTTTCGGGTCAATCCAGGATCGCACGGCAACTTTATTGCCGCGCTGTTGATGGTTCTGTTTGGATTTTTTTTCGCAACCGTTTCGGCGCGTATTGTGGGGTTGATTGGCAGTTCTTCCAATCCGGTTTCAGGCATGACCATCGCCACGCTGATGGGCACGTGCCTCATCTTCCTGCTGCTCGGCTGGACCGGCGGCGAATATTCAGCGATTGCCCTGAGCGTGGGCGCGGTGGTTTGTATCGGCGGCGCGAGCGGCGGCGCGACGACCCAGGACTTGAAAACAGGATTTTTGGTCGGCGCCACGCCGAGCAAGCAGGAGATCGGGTATGCCGTCGGGGTCATCACCTCGGTCTTTGCCGTCGGCCTCACGCTCCAACTGCTCAATAAGAGCGCGACGACGGTCAAGCCGCTTCACGTCGCGAACCTCGCCGTCACTTCCGCCATGAAGCCGCAAGGCAGCGTGATTTATCATGGGCGGAGTTACGAAGTTTTGAACGTCATCGGTTCCCGAACCGTGCCTAACGGCATCTATTACTATAATCCTTCGGCGCGCGCCATTAACTTTCAGGAGATCCCCGGGATCGGGTCAACGGATTATCCCGCGCCGCAAGCCACCCTGATGAGCGTGGTCATCAACGGCATTTTGACGCGCAAGCTGCCTTGGACGTTGGTGCTGTTTGGCGCCTTTATTGTCGTCGTGTTGGAATTGTGCGGCGTGCGGTCGCTAGCGTTTGCGGTCGGCTCCTATCTTCCCATTTCCACGACGGCGCCGATTTTCGCCGGCGGGGTGGTCAAGTGGCTGGTGGAAAAAACCTCGCCCACCGCCGCCCAGGAATCCGACACCGGAAGTGGCGCGCTGTTCAGTTCCGGTCTGATCGCCGGCGGCTCGCTCGGCGGCTTGGCGCTGGCGATGGTGGTGGGGTTCAAGAAGGAAAGCGCATTCGACGTCGGCCCACGTTGGTTTCCGCATTTCGCCCAAAGCAATCTCGTCGCCGTGCTGATCTTCTTCGCCCTTGCCGCCCTACTGCTATCCGTCGGCCGAAGCAGGAAAGCGGTGACGAGTGGTCAATAACAAGCGGCCGCACCGAGGGGCCGGTGGCCGCTTCCGGATGCCCCGCTGCTCAGACGCCTTTGCTCAAAGCCGATAGCACATGGCGGGGCTTCTTCCCGCGCGCAATTCGCCACTTCGCGCGGCTCTTATGGTACGCTTTCTACAATGGGCCGCTACAGCGAAACTTACATGTCGTTTTTCCCGCCGTTGACGCCGGTGCTGAAAAAGCTGATCTACGTCACTGCCGGCGCCTTTGTGCTCACCTATGTCCTTGGGCATCTTTCCATTGAAACGCTGCGGCTTTACTGCTGGCTGTATCCACTCGCTTATGGCGGCCTGACGCCTTACCAAGTCACGCATCATTTGTTCATTTGGCAGCCTTTCACGTATCTGTTTCTACATGACGGATACTTCCACATTCTCTTTAATCTGTTCGCCCTATGGATGTTCGGGTCCGACCTTGAGCGATTGTGGGGCGGGCCGAAGTTCCTGTTTTACTTTTTTCTGACGGGCGTGGGCGCGGCGGTCTTTGACGTCTTGGTGCAGCCGTCCTCTCCCGTTCCGATTATTGGAAATTCGGGGGCCATCTTCGGCATTCTCCTAGCCTTCGGTTTAATCTGGCCGGACCGTCCCATCTTTTTATGGTTCGTGGTCCCCATCAAGGCCAAGTGGTTTGTGCTCGGCATCGGAATCATTGAGTTCCTGAGCGAGCTGGGATCGCCGGGTTCGGGCATCGCCCACCTGGCGCACCTGGGTGGAATGTTGGTGGGCTATCTTTACCTGCGGGGCGGTGACCTTCCGGGTCGCGCGCGGTCACGCTACGTTGGCTGGCGGAGAGGGCGCTTGCGCAAGAAGTTCGATGTCTATATGCGGGACCGCGAGCCGAAGGACCGCCACTGGCTGAACTAAGCCAGGCGCGGCGGCGGCAGACCTTGACGACGCAAGTCTGCGCGGCTTGCCCCTTTCGCGGGGTGAAAGGGTGGCTGCGACTTCCTCTAACCAAAGGCGGGCGCGGAAGCCGCGGCATCCGGTCTCCGGGTAAATGTTGTTAAAAGTTCTTGCCTCCGCGGAGGTTTTGGCGGTAGGCTAAGTGTCTTATGGTGACGGCTTACGCCAGCTCGTTTAGTTACCGCTACTAGGGCTTTGCCGGGTTGCGGACGAGTGGCGTTGGCCGGAAGCTGAAAAAGAGAAATTAAGGCAAGCCAGCCCAAGA
>JAJYNF010000013.1 GCA_021786455.1 Acidobacteriota bacterium | reverse complement strand
AAATTTACTGGATGACCGCTGGCGCATCCGCGTGGTGAATCAGCATGAGCTATGGAAGGTGGGCTGCACGGGCGGCGTGGCGGGCGTCCCCACCCTCACCCCCAGCCCCTCTCCCGCCAGCGGGCGAGGGGGGAAAATTTTCGATTCACAGCCTTCTCCCGCGCCCGCGGGCGAGGGTGGCCGAAGGCCGCGTGAGGGAGAAGGCGCGTTCTTTCAAGGCGAATACAGAGGCGGCAAATGGGGCATCTACCTCCGCGCCCCGGACATTTTCTTCAAGCTCCTTGACCGGTGCGGCTCGCGCCTGGTGCCGCTCGGCCAAATCGCTGAAATCCGCCGGGGTGTAACTTCGGGCGCGGATGACTTCTTCTTTGTCCGCGACGTCACCGACGACGAAATCTCGAAGTGTAGCGTCGGGCTTCAGCCCGGCAGCGCGCAAATCGCTAAACGCTTCAAGGACAAATGGGGCATCTCGATCCGCGACACCGACCGCATCCGCGTGGTCGAGTCGGGCGATAAATCCCGCCACCTGATTGAAGCCCAATACCTTGAACCCGAAGTCCATAGCCTCATGGAAATTGATTCCATCGAGATTGACCCCGCCAAGCTCTCCCGCAAAATTCTTTTGGTTTCCGATCCGCCCGAAAAGCTCAAGGGCACGCACGTCCTGAAATACATTCAATGGGGCGAGCGCGAAGGGTTTGATCAGCGGACAACGTGCGCCAGCCGAGCGCAGTCACGGCCTTGGTATGACGTAGTGCCAGAAAAGCGCGGAGATATTGCGTGGCCGATGGCCCAGCAGTACAGACACGTCATCCCCAGAAACAAAAAGAAGCTGGTCCTGAACCACAATCTCTTCGACGTTTTCGCCGGGCGCCTCTCGGCGGACCTGTTAGCCGGGATTCTTAATTCCACATTTGTTGCCCTTTCAAAGCACCAGTTCGGCAGATTCATGGGACGGGAAGGAAACCTGAAAACCGAGGTTGTGGATGTGAGGATGATGCTAGTCCCAGGCCCCCGCCCAGGGGATTCGGAGACGGGGCGTCTCATATTGAACGCGCTGGAAAAAATGAGGGAGCGGCGGACCTTGCCGCTGAGTGAGGAATTTGCATTGGCCGACAGGAGAGAGCTCGACGACGCAGTGTTGAAGTTGATCGGCTGCCCAGACGCGGCGGAACGGGATGCTTACCGGGAAGAATTGTACACTGAGACGGTGCGCATCCACCGCGAGATTCGAAGCGCAGAAGTTGAGATGCAGAAGCTCCGCCGTGTCACCGCCCGCCGCGAGCGCGCCAGCCCGCACACCATCGCCCAAGAAATTTGGGAAGAATTCGACAAGGCGCAAATTCGGGTCTTTCCTGACGATTTCATTCCTGACAGCGAAGCCTCCGGGACGGTGGCGCTACCGGCGGGCAAGCCCAAAGTCCTCGACGATCTGTTCCACAAGGGCTCGCTCCAGATCAACGGCACGGTCCTTGCGCTGGGGTCGAAAGCGCGGGCGGAATTCGCCGCTAAGGCAGTCGAGTTGGGTCGTTACGGGCCGGTCAAGATCCCCCAATCCGACCGCGCCTGCGAGCGCGCCCTTGAAAGCTACCGCCGCTACGAAGCCCAAATGGACGCCATGCTCAAAGAACTGGCTGAAGAGCGCACCGCCAATCCCGAAGTCCAGTCCCGCATCGTCCGTGAGTTGTGGAAGCTCCTCTACGCCTCGGCACGCCAAAGCTAACGCCCGGGGCGCTGGAGGCCGGTAGCCGCGACGGTGCCTTCCCCGTCGCGGGCTGTTCGCGCGGAACCCTCCAAGAACCCGCGACACGAAACGCAGTGTCGCGGCTACCGTCTCGCTGGACATTGGACGAAAACGCTCCGGTGCGACGCGGGTTAGAAAAATTGTGGTGGCGCTTCCGATCGGCCGGCGCGCCACCGACCCTTGCCCTTCCGGAGGCCGATTTTGGTTGGCCGGGCCGGCGCGTGGAAAATCTCCCCCAAGCTGAATCAAATTGAAATTTACTTCTCCGTCGTTCAAAGGAAGGTCCCGGCGCCAAACGATTTCGCATCGCTCGACGGCCTCGAAGACCGCCTGCTCCGCTTCCAGGATCACTAGTAACAAATCGCCGCTCCCTTCCGGTGGATGTTCAAACGCCAGGACCTGACGGCCTTCATGGAGAAGATCGAGACTAAATCGTATGCCGTTGCCGCCTGAACAATACGTCACCGTAATTCCGAACACGAGTACTTAGCTCTCATTCCAAGGCCGCTTCTCGTGGCCGCCCAAATAGTAGAAGCTGAGTCAGTGTTCGTGTCAGAGAACCCGTCAGGGGGCTGGGGGCAATCTTGCGCGGAGGAACATCAGTACAGACTAGCAAAAAATGTCACAGTGACATTTTTTGCCGTTAGAAAATCCAACAGCCCGCTGTAAGAACCGATTTGCGCGAAACACAAGCAACTCGTGCGATTGATTCTACAGTAGATATACATGAATCCAGCCTTCCAATAAGAAAGGATTTTTGGCAAGGAAAGTGCGCAAGTTCTACGGGCTGTGAAATAAGGGAGGAGGCTAACGGGGATGAAGAAACAAGAGATCGGTTTCACACTCATCGAATTGCTGATTGTGATTGCGATCATTCTGGTCATTGCAGCGATTGCGATTCCCAATCTTCTGCGGTCGCGCATTGCAGCGAATCAGGCTTCGGCCGTTAGCTCCCTGCGGACGCTGACCACGGCTGAAGTTACTTACGCGACCACTTACAACACCGGGTACAGCGCGGCGCTTTCATATCTGGGTCCGGCGTCCGGCGCCGGTGTGATTCCCAATGCGACGGCTGCCGACATCGTGGACGTCGTCTTGGCCGGCACAGGGGACACCTCCGAGAAAAGCGGGTACTTATTCACCTACTCCCCCGGCCCGGCCACGGCGGGAAGGGTGGTGAGCTATACGATCCATGGCGACCCCATCACGCGAGGCATTACAGGATACAACTCGTACTTTGTGGACGAGTCGGGAGTCATCAGGGAAAACACGTCTGGCACCCAGGCTACGTCGTCGGACTCTCCGCTTGCAGGTTAGGCCAAGCGGCGAGCGATGTTTGCGGCCTCGATTTCCATTCACTTGGGCGTGAGGAAGCTTCGGGGCGACCTGGGGCCGCGCGCTCGTCCGGTTTAGCGGTTTCGTTGCCCTTTACTCCTCGGGCGATCAATATCCCTCACCATCACACACGTCAGGCCGGCAAGAGGGAATCGGCCCTTTCAGTTGTTGGGAAAGTGGCCGAGGTTTTGTGCATGTGCCCAAATGTGCCCAAAACTTGGCCAGGATTACAAAAGAAGGCAACCGTAATTCAATGAATCTGCACGGTTTGGAATGGTCGGGGCGCGCGGATTTGAACCGCGGACCTCTTGGTCCCGAACCAAGCGCGCTACCAGGCTACGCCACGCCCCGAGAACAGCTCAGTCGCCATTATGTTCAAGATTACGCCACCTCTGCCCGAATTACAACTCCCTCGTGTTACCGCAAGAATCGAGATTGAGCGGAGGCATGGGCTTGGTGAGGTGTCGAGCGGACGATTCGCGGGGCGCCGCGGTTAATTCAGCCGGGATATCGCGCGGGCAATGGTTCCCCGCCTCGGTGCGGGCGCTTTCCGGCGCGCGATCGTTCCCCGCCGCCGACACTCCTGCTTTCTTCGTTCAGCGCCTCTTCGGCCTTCGCTCCCTCCGTTTCAACCGCCCAGCGCGGCGCACGCCAGCCGCGCCGATTGCAGCAAGCGCCACTTCTCCAGGTCGGCTTTGATTTGCAGCACCCAGAGGCGTGCGTGCCGCACCAGCTTCGCTGCCAGCCGATACAGTTTCCAGCGCAGCGTCGCCACCGTCGCCGTGCGATACTCCTCCGGCAGCGCCTGCCGCTTCAGCCGCTCGGCCAAGTTGTAAGCCAGCACGCCCATCGCAAAATACATCGCGTTGGCGCCAAACTCCCCGCACGGCATCTGCTTCATCCCCCATGCCTGACTTCAATTCCTTATGCCAGTTCTCGCTCTGGCCGCGCTGGTTGTGATGCCAGATCACTTCGCATGCTGACTCCTCGCGATGGGTCGCCACGGCGTGATAACCGTACCGCTCTGATTCAAACAGATTCGGTTGCGGGTTCGGCCAGCGCAGCACGATCAGGCGAAAGGCCTGTGAGGTGCCGTTCATCGTATGCACCGTCTCGGCGATCTCGCGGTCGGTCGCCAGCCCGTCTTCGCTGCGGTAGGGCTGCCAAGCCGTCTCGGTCAAATGTCGAATCTCGCTCACCACCGCTTGATCCAAATCGGCCGTGATCGTGAAGCTCCGCCCCGGCTGGCTGTAATAGTTGATGACCTCGGCCTGATACGCCGCGCTGTCGCTGCGAAAATAGATTCGCTCCCCCCCAGGCAGCGCCGCTTCGCACGGCTTCGCAAACTCCAGAATCCCCCCGCCCCCGGACTTGCGTTGCCCTCGCGGAATTCGTGCCCCACACACAGGCCGTTCACGTAGCCGAGCATCGGCAGGTAACCCCTCACGTGGTGGTAAGTCCACTGCGCTTCCCGCTTCTCCGCCTGGATCTCCGTCGCGTCCACGTCCAGCGTCAACTCTTCCTCAAGACATTCCCAGACCCGTTCCTGGCTCACCGGCTGGAGCGCTTCGGCTCCGGCCAACCCCTGCCGCCGCAGCCAGTCGCCCACCGTCCCGGCATCGGGAATCGCCTCCAGACCCAAGCGCTCCAGCACCTCGCGCTCCGCCCGCAGCTCCCGCACGTCCTCCAGCCGCCGCCCGTTCACGGTGAACCCGTTCAGGGTGAACCCGCCCGCGTGCAGCATCCACACCAGCGGGTGAACAAACTCGTGCGGCTCGTAGCCTCGCCCTGACTTGGGACCTTCCAGCGCCGCATCCACTTTCTCCCACAGCTTCAGCGCTCGCGCTAACTCCTCCAACACCACCAAACCTCCCAAGCTCGTCAGCCGCTCCGAACTTCTTTCCAACTTGATCGGCAGGATTAACTGCGGTAGGCTCTGTTCCATCGTTCACCCCCCAGGTGCGGTCTGGATTTACTCGCAAAATCTCTATACTACACATCCCGCCAGGGTGAACGCCTCCTTTATGCCTCCGGCCACGCTTCAATCGCGATTCCTGGGGCGGGCGGGCCCTACGAGGGGGCTCTGCTTATCGCATGGGCCAAGGCTAAATTGAATGCCGAAGCTAGAGGCCCTTCAGCAATTTCGCCATTGTGGTTTCGAGGCCGCGCGCGATGATCTGTAACGTGATAATTCCGGCTTCGCGCTTGCCGCGCTCTAAGTCCGACAAGTGGCCTCTATTCATGTCCAAGCAGGCTGCCATCTCGCTTTGCGCCCATCCCTTCTTTTCGCGCAAGGATCGGATCCGTTTTCCAAGCTTCACCAAGAGGGCGTTCCTGCCGCTGGGCATGCGCCCATAGTGAGCGTATTATCCTGGCAATGTGCCTGGCATCCCAGACATAGCTAAAGTTCGGCTGGCATAAAGTCGAAGAGAAATCTAGACTGCGCAAGGGGCCGGTCCAAGGATGGGAGCAGCGACAGAGAATCTTCGCTGCAAGGGGATGCTGGCTGCGCTGATTCTCTTGGGCGTAGTCGGCGCGAGCAACTGCGGAGGTGGCGGAGCCGCGCGGGAGTTCGCCGCGGCCTCGCTAAAGTTGCGCCGGGAAGATGCCGAAGAAAGAGATAGGTGAGCCAGCGGCTCGCCGACTGCTATGGGGACGACCGCGAAGAATCTCGCCGGTCGAAGCGTGCTGACGGCGGCGCTCCTCCTGCAAGCCTTTGCGGCGATCAACTGCGGCGGCGGAAATGTCGCGTCGCCGCCCCCCGTCAACAACCCGCAACCTTTCCTTTCCGCGATTTCGCCGACCGCGGCTACGGTGGGAGACGGCAACACGCCCCTCACCGCGACCGGCTCGGATTTTACGAGCCAGTCGGTTGTCTATGCCAACTCAACCGCGCTTGCGACCGTTTTTGCGAGCGCGACCCAGTTGACGGCCACGATTCCCGCTGCGCTGCTTTCGAGCGCGGGCACGTTGACGATCACGGTGGAGACGCCCGCGCCCGGCGGCGGCGTTTCCTCCCGCCTGCCCTTTGACGTGTGGCCCGGCTATCCTCGGAGCAACGCAGGCAGCGTTTTAGCCGGGCCGCCGCCACCCCTGAAACAGATTCCGCTCACCGGAACTCAATTCTCCGTGCTGGATTGGACGGCCAAAGACAACGAGGGCGGCCCCATTGACGTGCTCGCTACCGATCACGCCATCACGGAAATGGGCATCCCGAACATAGACACCACCGATTTTTCAACCGCCGCCACCAACCTGTTCCTGGCCGTGGCGGGAGTCCTCAATGAGTCCTATGCCTTGTCATCGAGCGAAGTGGCCGAGCTGATGGACTACGTGCAAGGCGGGGGGACGCTCTATTTGTGGGAGCCGAACGTCTCGAGCCTACTCACGGCGCTGGGCATCTTGAGCGAGACAGACTATATCGCTGGCAGCGGCGGCAGCGAGCAACGCCCGCTCACGTTCGACAATACGCAGAATGATCCCCTTCTAAAGTATATTGACGCCCCAGAGGAAGTGAACTGGTCGCCCTTCTTCCCCGTGGACGATGTCACGCGCGGCTACACGGCGGCGAGCACCTGCACGCCGCTGGCGACCTGGGGTCAGGTCAATAACAGCAATGTATCCACGACCGGATACTCCGCCGTTCTCGCGTGCCACATCGGGACGGGGCGCGCGTACGTTTTCGGCTGGCGGCTGCGGCCGCTACTGGCGCTGCCGGAGCTACGGGAAGGTAACGCCACGGGGCCGGAAGGCGTCAACTACATTATTCCCGACGCGGACATTTGCCGGCTGCTGATGCGCGGCAGCTACGAGGGCTACGCCCCAAATCCGCAAGAGCGGCAATGGGCGCCCGGCGGTCATCACGCCGCGCTGATCCTCACCTACGATGTGGATGATACCCGCTCGTGGGTCAATGTGCCGGCGACGGTGGACTTCGACGCGAGCCTGGGATTCAAGGCCACTTTCAATTTCCTCACCATCCCTTACGACTCCGGCTTCATCGCGGCCATGTACACGGCCGCGGGCCACGAGGATATCAAATACGCGCTGGAGCACGGTTTTGACGTTGAAAGCGAGGGCTTTGGCCATTTCCCGGATTTCGGGTCGGCCCCCTACAGCGTCACCAATCCGCCGTCCGAGACCGCCTCAAATTACATGCCCATTTTTACCCCAACGCCGCCCGGGTCGCTCACGTGCTGCACGAGCGGCATGAGCGTGATAGGAGAAGTGGGCGTCAGCAAATGGCTGCTCGAAAATGATTTCAATATTAAGGTGACAGCCATCCGCTCCGGGTTCACTTTGGTTCCCCCGACCTTCCTCGAGGGGCTCGCAGCGACGGGTTACCAGCGCGACGAAAGTTATCTTTTGGACCTGACCCGAGGATCGTTTCCCTTCGTAACCTTCGCGCTGAATACCGCCACCACGCCCCATACCGTCATCACCTATCCCATCATGGAATACCCGATGACAATCTCTGACGACGCCACGCCGGCTGCGGGTTTGACGGGTCTGACCTCGAGCACGGTTTCTGATTACCTCCAGGTTTGGGAGAAGATTATCAAGTTCAATTACGACCACAACGCGCCGACGGTGCTGTTGCTTCACCCCGTTGACACGACGGCCCGATTTCAGGCCTTGCAACAGCTCCTCGGCGATCTTCAAAGCGAGGGCCTGGATTTGTGGGTGGGCGACCTGACGACCTTCGCCAAATTCTGGGAAGCTCAAGGCGTCACCGACGCCCGCTGGCCGTGAACGGCAAGAAAACAAGAACAGCTCCAGCTTGCCCCCCGTCTTATAAAAGAGAAAGCCTGCCTGCGGGCCGCTCCTGAAGCTGTGAGGCGAACAGAACCACAGTAGCATGGGACCCAAGAATCGAGATGGGCGGGGAGGAGGAGCAACTGAAAGGTCGCTCACCCTCGCGGAATGTGTGTTACAGAGTCTTTGGGATAAATCTTTGACGCACACCTGGGGGGTGAACGATGGAACAGAGCCTACCGCAGTTAATCCTGCCGTAGGGGTACGGTTGGCGCGCTCGACGTGTCCGTTGAGTTTGGGCGAGCGGGGCGGCAGCACGAGCAAGCGCACGCCCCGCTGGCGGCACGCGGTTTCGAA
>JAJYNF010000322.1 GCA_021786455.1 Acidobacteriota bacterium | reverse complement strand
ATTGTATAACATCCGCAGGGAGACGTAAACGAGCGAGAGCCGAAAAACTCACCATGTCCAAAAAACACCAAGAGGTGGTTCAAAAGCAGTTCACCAAAACCGCCGAGGCGTTTTCAAAATATGCGGTGCGCGATACGCCGGAAATGCTGGCGGAAAAAGTGGAGTTTGCCGCGCCCCAGGCGGACGACCTCGTTTTGGACGTGGCGTGTGGCCCCGGCGCCTTCGTTCTGGCCATGGCGCCTCGAGTCCGGTTTGCGCGAGGCATTGACCTGACGGAAAGTATGTTGCGCCAGGCGCGAGCCTTCCAGGCCGAACGGGGCGTTGCCAACGCGGCGTTTGATCGCGGCGAAGCTGAGCGATTGCCCTATGCCGAGGCGTCCTTCGATCTGGTCTCCTGCCAATTTGCCTTCCATCACTTGCCCAAGCCGGAAAGGGCGCTCGCGGAGATGATTCGCGTCACCCGGCCCGCCGGCCGGCTGTTGGTGGTGGACACGCTCGGGCCGGAATCAGACTCCAAGTTCGATCTCCACAATCAAATCGAGCGGCTGCGCGACCCCTCGCACGCGCTCAGCCTGCGCCTCACCACTTTTCTCGAGATATTTGAAAAGCATCACCTCGAAGTGACCCGCCAAGCGGTGCGCCGACGCGAGAGGTCGTTCCAGCAGTGGATGTTGCGCGCTGGATTAAAACCCGAAGATGAAAAATTCCGGCAGATTCAATGTCTCTTGGAAAACTCTGCCGATGGGGATCGCGCCGGCTTTGCCCCCAAGCCCCAAAATGGCGACCTTGTCATTACTCATCATGAAGGCATGTTTATGCTGCGCCGAGCGGCGAGTGCCGACCCTCGCCGCTGAGGACGGGGGCGTTTACGCCAGCGATTTGCGAGCTTCAAAAGGCCACTCCTGGCGTTTGCGGGCGCGAAGCAGATAAGCTGCCGTTCCCAGCACAAAGATCGCCAGCGCGAACGCCAGCGAGTCTCCCGCCGAGGTAATCAGGATGTAAATCCAGCCCAAAACCGAAATCACCCCGGGAATGGGGTAGAGCCACATGCGGAAAGGCCGCGGCATTTCGGGTCGGCGGACGCGCAAAACGAAAAAGCCCACGGCCTGCGGCAGGTACTGGAGCAATACCCGCGTGGCCACCAGGCTGGCGATCACTTCCGGCAGCTTGAGCAGGCTGAAGGCCGAAGCAACCACGCCCAGCGCGACCAGCGACACGTTGGGAAAATCCTCGGTGGGGTGCAGTCGGGCGAAGATTTTGAAGAAATTGCCATCCACCGCTGCCGCGTAAGGGACACGCGAATAACCGAGCAGGAGTGAGAAAACGGACACAAAGGCGATCCACAGCATCAGGAGGGTCATCGCCCGGCCGGCCCACCGCCCGTGCAAAATCTGAATGTAGGTCGAGGCGATGAAGTGGCTGTGCTCGGCTTCACGCCAGGGAACCACGCTCAGGATAGAGGTGTTCATCAGGAGATACATGACCCCCACAATGGCAATCGAGGCCAAAATGGCGCGCGGGATGACCCGCCCGGGGTCGCGAATCTCCTCCGCCAGGTAGCAGACGTTGTAGTATCCAAAGTAATCGTAGAGCGCGTAGAGCGTGGCGTGGCCGAGGCCGGCCCAGAAAATCAGGCTCGGATGAAACGCGCCGGGAGGAAAATCGAAGATGCGGCTGGGGCTCACGTGAGGCACGCCCGAAACAATAATCCAAAGGCAACCGGCCAGCACCCCGGCCAGCATGACCACCGACAAGTTTCCCACTGTTCGAATCCGGCGGTAGAGAAGCAACACCAACGCCAGCGGAACCAGCGACGCGAGAACGCGAACTTCCCCCGAGCTGAGCGATGGGGCGAGGTAGTGAAAGTAGTTGGCAAAACCGATCGCGCCGCTCGCCACCGAAAGCGGCGCGGAAAACATCACCTGCCACACCACCAGGAAACTGAGCCACCGTCCGGCGGATTGTGGCCCGTATGCGTCGCGGAGATAATAATAACTTCCGCCCGCCTTCGGCATGGCGGCGCCGAGTTCCGCCCACACCAAGCCATCGCAAAAAGCCAGCGCCGCCCCGATCAGCCAGCCCAGCAGGGCTTGCGGCCCGCCCATCGTCGCCAATAACAGCGGGATGGTAATGAAGGGGCCGATGCCCACCATCTCGTTAATGGAAAGCGAAGTGGCCTGGAGAAAGCCCAGGTCGCGCCGCAGTCCCGGCTTGCGCGTGGGATCAGCCATGCCATCGGTCGGAGTGAGGTTGTTTTTTTCGCCTGCGTCGCGCGCCTCGGGCCGCTTTCGCCGGACGCGGCTCCCACCCAATTAAAGTCAGCGCGTAAACCGTTTGCGCCGCCTCGCTCAAGCGGGCGAGACATTGCAAGCATCGCCGCTCCAGATGCTCCTTGATGGCGAGGGATTCCTTCTCCGGGAGCAGACCCAAAAGGTAAAGCTCGTAAATATCGTCTAGATGCCGATGGTCCATGCGCCCATCACCGCTCGCAGCCGATGCCTCAGAAAGCGGAAGGCCGCCCGCAGTTCGCTCTGGATTTTTCCCTCCGGCTCCCCGACCTTCTCGGCGATTTCCCGCTCGCTTAAGCCCTCTCGGACCGCCAGGTCCAGCAGGCGAAGCTGCGATGGGGGAAGCTGGCGCAGCGCTTTAGAAATCAGCGGACGCCGCTCTTCGAGTAAAGCCGTCTGCTGAATGGTGGGCAGCCAGGAATAATCAGCCTCCAAGGATTCAAGGCGCGCTCGCGCGCCCCGCGAAATTCCCCTTTGGGCTCGCGCCCAATCCACCGCCCGGGCCCGGCTCTCAAGCGCCAGCCAAGCTTCGGGGCTCCGGCCCGCCTGGCTTATCGGTCGCGCGGCGTGGCGCAAGTGGGAGAAAACCGCGTCAACAATTTCCCGCCTGGCCCTGGTGTCGGAAACGATTTGTCCGACCCAGCCCGAAAGGCGCGTACTGAACCGACGGCGAATCCGATTGAAAGCCTCAGCATCCTGGTCGGCGGCGCGTCGCCATAATTCTTCAAGCGCGGGCGCTCCGTGAATGGCCGTGTTGCCTCGAGATCTCATGACCGGTTGGCAGGCGAAGCTCCCTGAACCGCCCCGCTCGTGGGCGTGTGTTCCTTCCGCCCGATGCATCCATCGTCGGCTTGACGCGAAACATTGTCAGAACCGCGCCGCCACGAAAGCGGGCGCCGCCTTACGCGCTCCGAATGGCGCGCTCGGCCTCATCCCATCGGGCCATCGTCTGGTGGAAGTAGGAATCATTGGCCATATGACAGCCGATCGCCGTGTTGTTTCCAAAATGAGGTCCCTCGACCGATGGCCGCCGGGTCCGCACCGACTGGAAGAAATTCCAAAGGTGGTCGCGATCTTCGTTGTAGCCGGGCGGCGCGTAGTACGTCATCGCCTCGGTGGTGCTTGCAGTTCCGGGTTCGGTGCGGTGCCGCGCTTCCCACTCCTTGACGTACTCGGCGTGGAGTTTGGGCGGGTAGCTTGAGATGTAATAGCACGGCGCGTGGTTTTTGCCATCCTGGTGTGAAATGGAAACGCTTTCGTCCCGAACCTCCACGGTTCCTCGAGTCCCCAAAAAGCGAACCACCTCATCGGCGTGGTTGTCGAGCGTCACGCGCACGAGAGCGCGAAATCCCGGATAGTCGTACAGCGTGGACATCTGGTCGGGATAGTCGCGGTGGTCCACATCCCACTGAAACATTCCGCCGAGGGAATAGGCTCGCTCCGGCGGGTTTTCCACCCCCATCACGTAATGGATTCCGGTCAGCAAGTGAACGTAGAGGTCGCCCGGAATGCCTTCGCCGTAACTTTTATACGCTCGCCAGCGCGCGAAACGGATGGGGTCGAAGACGTGCGGGGGCGCGTCGCCGAGCCAGGTTTTCCAATCGAGGTTTTCGGGCGAAAGGTCCGGCGGGGGCGGATAGACCCAGGCCCCGCACGGGCTGTTGCGGCCCATCGTGTCCTCGATCAAGCGCACGTCGCCGATCGCGCCGCTCTCCACGAGCTCTTTGGCCTTGGCGTAAATGATCGAACTCCGTCGCTGGCTGCCGATCTGCACGACGCGGTGGTTTTTCTCCGCGGCGTCAATGATCTCAAAGCCCTCCGGCACCTTGTGCGTCATCGGCTTTTCGCAGTAGATGTCCTTGCCGGCGTTGCAGGTGTCCACAACGATTTTGGCGTGCCAGTGGTCGGGCACGGCGGCCACGATGCAATCAATCTCTTTGTTGTCGAGCAGGTCTTGATAGCGCCGCGTCGTAGGGACCGTCTTGCGCGTCGCACGCTCGATAATCGAATTCGCCAGCACGTGCCGGCCGTCATAAAGATCGCAGGCCGCCACGCACTGAACGCCGGGCAGTCGAATCGAAAGGCCCAGCAACCCCGAACCCTGCATGCCAATCCCGACCATGCCAAAGCGGATTCGATCGCTCGGCGGCGTTCGCGCGGGCGCGGGAGGAATGGCAGCGGCCTCCAGCAAATACGATTTTCCCGCCAGCGTCGCGCCGGCCGCTCCGGTGCGCTTCATGAAATCGCGTCGAGATAAATGTTTCATTCCGATGACCCTCCTTGACGATGCGGTTGAAGAATTCCCCGGGGAGTCGTCCCCAGGGCCGAGGTCTTGAATCAGTCCGCGAATCGGTTCGGCTCAAAGCCAGCGTGTCTCCGCCCTCTGAGCGCGCCCCTTCTCCGTCAACGGCACAGTCTGCCAGAAACTTTTGACGAACAAAAGAGCTTTTGTGGCTCGAAAGCCGTGCGTGGGACGCGGCCCGCGCGATGCTATCGCTTCATAGTGACGGCCTTGCCCGAATACTGAATCACGCGATCGGGATGCGCCGTGGGCGCCACTCCGACGCCGTGGCCGGGCCGAACAAAGACGACGGCGAAGGTCCGACGGCGCAGCATTCCCGGAAAGGTTCCCTTCCGCGCTCCGATGGTCAACGTTTGCTGGGCCTCGTCCCAATGGAACGGAATCGTCGCATAAATTCCTTTTTCGTAATCGTAGTTGTCACCCTCATCTTCGTAGAGCGTGAAGCGTCCGTTCGCGCCGGGATAAACTCGCAACTCGATCGGGTTGGCAGGCTTTTGATTCGAATACTGAATCTCCGGCCCCAGCGGCAAGATCGAGCCGGCGCGGACATAAAGGGGAATGCGGCTGAGCGGCGCGGGCGCGTCAATCTCTTTGCCTCCCGCCACTTGCGCGCCCGACCAAAAGTCGTACCACTCGGCATTCGGCAGATAAAGTTCCCGCGACCGAGCACCAGGCCGCGTGACCGGATTCACCAAAAGGTCCGGCCCGTACATGAACTGATCCCCAATATTCATCGCTCGGCGATCGTCGGGAAAATCCATCACCAGAGGCCGCATGGGCGTGTACGCTTCATGGGTCGTCATCCAAGCTAAGGAATAAATGTAGGGCAGCAGCCGGTAGCGCAGCCGATCAAATTTCACCAGCGTCTTTTCAGCCCGCGCGCCGTAAGACCACAACTCGTTGTGATTGGGATTGCGGGTTCCGTGGGTGCGAAAAATAGGGCAAAAGGCGCCGTACTCGAACCAGCGCGTGAAAAGCTCTCGGTACTTCGGGCTGTCGGGATCCCCGATAAAAAATCCGCCAATGTCCGTGGTCCAGTAGGGCATTCCAGAAAGAGCGTAATTGAGGCCGGCGGGTATCTGGCGCTTGAAGCTGAGCCAGTCGGAAATCACGTCGCCTGACCACACTGCGGCCGCGTAACGCTGGCTGCCCGCAAACGCCGACCGCGAAAGAATGAACACTCGCTTCTGGCTCGTCGCCTTGCGCTGGCCTTCATAGACCCCCATTGCGTGGAACAGTGGATAAAGATTGGCGTAGCGGGCGCCGTTGCCGATAAAGATGCGGTGGCTCAGCAAGATGTTTCGCTCGCGGTTCTCGGTTTCCGGCTCATCGGTATCGAGCCACCAGGCGTCCACGCCCCGCGAAAGCAGCGACTTGTCGAGAAGGCTCCAATAGTAGGCGCGCGCCGCGGGGTTGGTGGCGTCGTAGAGCGCCATGCCCACCGGATGAAACGACGGCGAGATCGTTCGCGCGATAAACCAGCCGTGCCGCTCGAAGTACCGATAGTTCGCTGAGCCTGGCTCGAAAAACGGCCATACGGAAATCATCAGATGGAAATGCAGCCGATGAAGCTCCTGAATCATCTCGCGCGGGTGAGGATAATTCGAATTGAACTTGAACTCGCCCATCTTCGTCCACCAAAACCAATCCTGAACCAAGTTATCAATGGGAATCCCGAGCGAGCGATACCGCTTGGCGATGCGCAAGAGCTGGGCTTGCGATTGGTAGCGGTTCTTCGATTGCCAAAAGCCATACGCCCACTTGCCGTAGAGCGGCGCTTGGCCGGTCAACTCGCGGTAATCGCCGATCAGCCGATCCATGCTCGGCCCGTAGAAAAAATAGTAGTCCACCGTTTTCGCCACTTCAGAAATAATGTACAAGGAATGCACAAAGCGATTGTCAAAGCGAGTGCGCGAGGCATTATCCCAAAAAAGGCCGTAACCTTTGCTCGAAACCAGAAACGGAATGGCAATCTCCGTGTTCTGCTGCGCCAACTCCACTTGCTCGCCCCGATAGTCCCACACGCCGGCTTGGTGCTGCCCCAGCCCGTAAAGCCCTTGGTGCGAGCCGTACATCGCAATGTCATCCTCGGCGCGGTAAACACGCTCGCCGTTGACGGTCTCCGGAGTCAAAAATCGGTAGCCGTCGTCCAAAAGCGGCTTGCCGCGCGCTGTCGCAAATTGGATCGCCCCGTTGCTGCGGGTCACCGTAACGGTCAGCCGCCGCGTCTTGAGAGCAATCTGCTTCGCGTTTTCGCTGACCGTCCAGGGAATTTTCGCCCATTGCTTCTTGATGACCACGTAATGAGGCCGCCCTGGAAAGGCCGCCGTTGGGGAATAAGTCACTCGAATGATCGAGTTCGCGCAAACCTCCAAACGCAACGTTCCCCGCTTCATCGTCAGCAGCAGCATCTGCGGGCGCCGCTCGACCTTCTCGACCGGATTGAGAGGGTTCCATTGCCCGCGCGCGGCCCTGCCGAATCCCAACACGAACGCGATCCAAACGAGAAAATAAGCTTTCTTCATCGGCTCCTTTCCCGGGCACTTTCCTTGACCCAGCCGCAGAGTCTCGCATGGTTCCACGGAGCGCGCAAGCAAGTCTCTGCGGGCTGCGACCGCAGTTTCCGGCTTGCGCCCAATTTACCTTGTTGAGGGTCGCAAGAAATTCCGACAGGCCGGACCGCAGCGCCGGCCCGTGACGGCCCGTCCTCGCCGCGCAGAGATCGGCCCTGAGAGAACCAGGGCCATGATGCTTCGCAAGCCTCCGCGCGGGTTGCATCCGTTCGAGGAAATCTTCAGCCAACTTGTGAGGAAGGTCAAAGCCCGCTCGGAAAGCAAACCCGCATGAGCCTTCTCAGGGCGTGGTCCAAATTCAGAGCCGGGCTTGCAGCCAAAAACCGTCCCGGGTTCCGACCGACATCAGCATAAAAGTCAGAGAGGGAAAATCTGAGACCCAATTTTGCCCAGCGCCCCGTTACAAGGCCGCGCCCCCATTGCCCATTGGAACCCTTGTCCGCAGAAAATGCACGTCACTCCCGAGTCCCCCATTCACAGACCTCAAGGACTCCGGCTCGCCAAACGTGCCGCCGCTACCTGCTTGAAACGCCCGTCCTGCTAGGCCATAATCCGGCCAAGCACTGGCTCATCATCGATCGCGGCGACAGCGCGCGGTCGAGCGCGAACGGTGCTGAGGTGGCGGGATACACGGGTGCGCGGCGCGGGGCTGTGGCGTCGAGGGTCTTGGGAGCAATTCGCAGAGGACTAAAAGACCGCGGAACGCCACCTCGGCGCAGCCATCCTCACTAAGCTCGGCACGGGTCCGAGGATTCTCAATGGAATATAAAGAGGTGGCAAGAGAGTTTTTTCGAGGGTTTAAGAAATGGGCTCACCATGCCCTGACTGAAGGTCGAGACCTGATTTCTGTCGTGAGAATCTCCGCGCGCGGTCCGGGCTACTCGGGATTAGCGCACTATCGGTTCTTTCGTCACATGCTTTTTGACACCCGACCGGCAATCAGAAAGGTCTTGATACTCGGCGTTTATTTCGGGAGGGATATCATGATGATTGCCGACCTAATGAGCATTACATAATATAGTGACAGTCAAAACAATTCCGCCTGTTTCCAGAATGCGGCGACCAGCGTGGGGCGGCGACGCATTCGCCGCAAGGCTCGGCGGGC
>JAJYNF010000108.1 GCA_021786455.1 Acidobacteriota bacterium | reverse complement strand
ATGGGTCGGTCTTGAGGATCAAATACATTGCGATAATAAAGCGCGCGCTGGTAGAGCACGTTCGCCTCATGGGTCTTGCCCAACTTTACGGCCAGACGGTACAGGGATGCGTAGGCGATGCAATCTTCCTGGATCTGCGAGACCGACCCATACCTCACCTTGTCATTCGGGACGTAGTGAAGCTGGTTAATCCACTTGATACCAGCCTCGCCCCTGTAGGGGTGGCCGGGCGGGGGGGCTTCTGTTGCGTCCTTGACCATGCCGGTCCATGCCGCTTTGATATTAAAGTTGTGAAGTCCATCCAGCCAAGCCATGCATAGAACCGTGGTCAGCGGGCTGCCGGCCATAACATTCGTGTAGAGGTTGATTTGGGGCCAGCGGCCGATCCAGCCGCCTTGCTGGTACATCAGGACCACGGACTGAGCCATGTCTTCCATGCGTTGCGGCTCGATTAACGCCAGCAGCGGCATTTCACTGCGATAGATATCCCAGCCAGAGTAATTGCAATAAACCCGATGGCCCGGAGCCACATGGTGGATTTTGCCGTCGAAGCCGAGGTAGCGCCCATCCGCGTCACTGAAAATGCTCGGCATCAGGAGGGAGTGGTAAAGGGCAGTGTAAAAAACGCGCTGAGCCTCGGCAGTTCCGCCCTTTACTTGAATCACGCTCAGGGCTTTATTCCAAGCTGCCCTCGCGTCTCTCCGGATTTGAGCAAAACTCTTTGCCGCAGCTTCCACCTTCAGATTGTTCTTCGCGCCGGCAATGTCCACGTACGAAATACCAATTCTTACCGTGATGGTTTGGGGTTGATCAGTGGCGGGCCAGCTTGCATACGCTCCGACCCATTGGCGGTGTCGGGTTTGCGTTACAAGGCCGCCATTAGCAACGACAAGGGGGCGCATCCCTCGATGCCGTTGTCCGGATGGAGTCCCAACGGCCATTGAAGCTCTCCGATGAGCCTTCTGCCGCTCCCTGGGTAGGATTCCTCGCCAGGTGCCGTGAGAGGAAAAAGGCCGGCTGAAGCTCATGTCGAAATAGACTTTGTAGGTTTGATGGTTTCCGCAGAAAGCGCGATCTTCCACGTAGCCGATGATTTGGTTGTTGTTGACTACGCGCACCTCGGCCGCGGTTGTGTAATTAAGCGTGTGGCTGATGGGAACCAGGAAGTTCGCCGGTTTGCCCGCGGGAAAAGTGAATCGCGCGACGCCGGTCCGATTCGTTGCGGTTAGCTGGGCCTCAATGCCCCAACGCGAAAGTCTGACTTGGTAATATCCGGGAGAGGACGATTCGTCACTGTGGGAGTATGGGGATTCGAAATCGCGTATTCTCGTCAATATCGGTCCGGTGGTGGCCGTAAAGAACACGTCGCCCTCGTTGGCGCAGCCCGGACCGCTCATGTGCGTCATGCTGAAGCCTTGAATGTCGCGCTGATAATAGTGATATCCGTATCCATGGCTTTGGGTGTCTGGGCTCAGTTGCACCATGCCGAAAGGCATGACGGCTCCCGGAAACAAATTCTCGCTGCCGCCGGGTCCTTTCCCTGTGCCAATCAGCGGATCAACGTTTGAAGCAAGTCCGCGGCCTCCCGCGGTTTGGGCGGCCAGCGCGCTTTCCGGTTTCCCGATTATTCCGCACAACAACGGAATTAAGATAAGAGTCCACACGACGCTCGTCCCACGAATCTGAAACTGTGCCTCGGCCGTAAAGGAATTAGCCAGCTCCTTCCCGGCCATCCGACCCATCCCTCCGCGAGATGGGACACGCAACGGCTTTTCGGCATCCGGATTCGAATCGTTTAGCTTGGTTCTACGAGAACAGCATAACCATTGCATTGCTCATTGCCTCCTTCCGCCAAAACCCCGACCCTGCCCGGGACCAGGGCTTGGCTCTGCTCTTGTCATCTCTCTCAATCATAACACCATGGGCGTTCACCGCGAGGGCGCTGGAGGTCAAAGCCGCGCGGCCGATGGCAGGGTACCCTTAGCTTGGAATATCCTGGCCGCAACCCCGCTTCGCATTTCAAACCTGATTGAATAGGCCGGTGAATATTCAGCTTATCCCCCAACCTAAAAAAGTGATGTCGAAAGACATTCCGCGCGAAGAGGCAGCCGCCTCCACGCTCGCCCACGCAGGGTCAGCGCCCACTTATCTCAAGATGAATATGAAGCTTGTCGCCTGCGCGGCACTCGCCGGGCTGACGGGAAATCAGGTGAGGCAACCGGCCCCGGCCGACTTGAACCGCGGAGGCGCGTCAACTATCATCGCACCTATGAGACGGATTCGAGCAGCGTTGGCCGTCTTGGCCTTGGGATGGACGAGCATGGGTTCTATGTTATCGGCTCGATCTCGGCGAGCCGGGCGCGGGCCGCGGGATCTTTCGGACGGTGTCATCAAGAGCGTCACGTGCTACGGGAAAAGGCTTCAGATGCGCCTGCAAACACAGCACCAACTCCTGCGGCTGTACACCGCTGACTACTTCAAGGTGGATTTCTCCGCGGCGAACTTCAAACCCAAGCACACCATCAATCCTTGCGAAGAAATCCGGGGGATGCGGGCGCAAGCGATCTTCTACGACGTTCCCGGCCGTCCCAACGACGGTGTCCTGATTTCCGTCGAACTTAAAAGGCCCAAACGTGCCCGCCGGAAATGAGAGAAGCGGCCCGACCACAGCTTTTCTCGGCGACCGCTCCGCGTGCCGCCGGCCCCTAGATTTTCCGTGGCGACGCAGTCTTCCACGTACAAATTTTTTGACACTCTCTCTCCCTTGTGTAAAGATAAACGGCGGAGAAATTCGTTGAAGCAGGAACGTTTACAGCGGCTGATTTTTGCTCTAATCCTCTTTCTTCTAATTGTTGCGCCTCTTTTTTCCAGCGGCGTGAGGCTGCTGGTTGACTGGATTTGGTTCGGGCAGGAAGGCTATCGGATCATTTACAAAACCATTCTGGAGGCCGAAATCACGCTCAGCGGCCTCGGCGGAATGGGCGTGATTATCCTGGTGGGCGCGAATCTGCTGATCGCCCAAGCGATCGCGCATCGCTATGGGTTTCGAGTTTATCGGAACTCGATCGAGTTCCCCGCCATCGAGCGCTTCGCGTCCCTCTTTCGCGGTTTGATCTGGCTGGGCATTCTGCTGATCGGTTATGTGGTTGGTCAGTGGGCGTCACTCCACTGGCGAGAATACTTGCTCAACCAGCATGCGCTCGCCGTTGGCACTGCCGACCCGATTTTTCACATTGACCTGGGTTTCTACCTGTTCAAATTGGGCTATCGTTGGTTCCTGTACCACTTGACGCTGGTCATCCTCATTCTTTGCCTGCTTACAGCGGCGTTTTTCTACGCGCTTGAAGGAGGTGTTTGGGTCACTCCTCGCGGGCCAGCGATGGCCGCGCCGGTACGCGCCCACTTATTGGTTTTGGTGGGGCTTTTCTTTGCCCTGATGGCCTATCGTGCGCGGCTGGCAATGTACAGCTTACTTTTTTCCCCGCGCGGCTTCATTTACGGCGCCGGCTACGCTGACGTGCATGCCACGCTGCCGGCGCTGCGGATTCTGATGGTGCTGTGCCTCCTCACGACGGCTGCATGTTTTTTGGGCGCAGCCCTCGGCCGGATCAAGCCTGCTTTGTGGAGCATGGGAATCCTCGTTGTGGTAGCGTTCGTCGGCGTGAGCGTCTATCCCAACCTGGTACAACATCTCATCGTAACGCCCGACGAACTCGATAAAGAGGAACCTTACATCCGCAACGCGATTCAGTTCACGCGCCAGGCCTACGGGCTGGACCACTTCAAGGAATACAAATTCCCGGCGTCAAATGACCTGACCCCGGCCGATATTCAGCAAAATGTGGCGACCATGCGTAACGTCCGCCTATGGGATCACAAGCCGCTGCTGACCACTTTCGCCCAGCTCCAAGAAATTCGCACGTATTATGACTTTGCCGCGGTGGATAATGACCGCTACTGGATCAACGGCGATTACCGGCAGGTATCGCTCTCCCCGCGCGAGCTTTCCTCCGCCAATCTGCCCAGCCGCAGTTGGGTTAACGAACACTTGATTTACACGCACGGTTACGGCTTGTGCCTGAGCCCGGTTAACGAATATTCCCCGGACGGCCTGCCGGTGCTTTTTATCAAGAACATTCCTCCCGAGTCCACCACCCCGATTAAAATCACGCAACCCGCCATTTATTATGGCGAACTGACCCGCAGCTACTGCTTTGTGAAAACCCGCCAGCAGGAATTTGATTATCCGTCGGGCAACCATGACGTTTACACGACTTACGCCGGAACGGGTGGCATTCCGGTAGAAAACTTTTGGCGCCGACTTTTATTTGCCTTGCGCTTCGGGCAGAAAAATATATTGTTTTCGACCGATATCCGCAACAGCAGCCGGCTGATGATTTACCGTCAAATCCTCCAACGGGCTCAGCGCCTGACGCCCTTCCTGAGCTTTGATTCCGACCCCTACATGGTGATCTCCCATGCCGGCAAGCTTTATTGGATCCTGGATGGCTACACCACCTCCTCGCGCTATCCTTACTCCGAACCGACCGCAGAGGTTGGCAATTACATTCGCAATTCCGTGAAAGCCACGATTAACGCTTATGACGGGCGGGTAAGGTTTTATATTGCCGACCCTAAGGATCCATTGATCCAAGCATGGTCGCGGGCTTTTCCGGGCGTGTTCCGTCCTTTGAGCGCGATGCCGGCGGATTTGCGGGCGCACATCCGATATCCCGAAGGCTATTTCGAAATTCAGGCATCCAAATACGCCGTGTTTCACATGACCGACCCGCGTGTATTCTACAATCGGGAAGACCTATGGCGCGTGGCGCGGTCGAACGCGCGGGGTCCCGGCACGCCCATGCCACCCTACTACACCATCATGCGGCTTCCGGGCATCAGCAAGACGGAAGAGTTCATCCTGATGGTTCCGTTCACTCCGGCCCGCAAGCAGAATATGATTGCCTGGATGGCGGCACGCTGCGACGCGCCAAACTACGGGCAGGTCGTGGTATTCACCTTCCCGAAGCAAAAGCTGATTTTCGGCCCACAGCAAATTGAATCCCGCATTGACCAGCAACCGAGCATCTCCCAGCAGCTTACCCTGTGGAATCAGGCCGGATCGCGCGTGATCCGGGGGACCCTGCTGGTCATTCCGGTTAAAAACTCCTTGCTCTACGTAGAGCCGCTTTATCTGACCGCGGAGGCTGGCGGCGGCTTGCCCCAGATTGAGCGGGTCATTGTCGCTTACGGGGACAAGGTGGTGATGCAGGATACGCTCGACGACGCACTCACAGAGATTTTTGGCAGCGGCATCTCGACGGGCGCACCGGAATTAACCTCCGCCGCCAGCAAGCCTGGGACGCTGACTCACTCATCCGCCCCTGTTGCTTTAAGCACCCCGTTTCAAACCCTCGTCCAACAAGCCAACCAGCACTATCAACGCGCCCTGGCCTTAGAACGCCAGGGCAATTGGGCGGGATACGGTGAAGAGATTCAGAAACTCGGACTAACCCTCCAGCAACTCACTCAGCCGCAGAAGAAGTAAAAGCCCTCCGGCAAGGTTTCGAAATCTTGCTCGCGCGATCCTTTGCCACGATAATCGGTCCGGACAAGATGGTCCGGTCGGCAGCAGGTATTAAATTGCTTGGCAAGCGTTGAGGGCATTGGCCGGGTTGAGAGCGGCTCGGCCTGTATCCACATGCCGGATAATGCCTTGCAGGTCTATGACGAACGTCGTTCGGCCGGCGATGCGGAAAATGCTCAGCACACCGTAGAGTTTGGAAACTTCCCGATGAGCGTCGGATAGAATGGGAAAGCCGAGCTTGGCGGCCTCCGCGAACTTCTTATTGCGATGCGCGGGATCCACGCTGACAGCCAACACTTGCGCGCCCGCCTGCTCAAACTGCGCGAGACCATCCTGGTACGCGCGCAACTCATGCTTTCAGCCCGGTGTCCCGGCGCGCGCAAAGAACGCCAGAACAACCTTTTTCTTGCCGAGGTATTCGCTCAGGCACACTATCGCCCCTGCCTGATCGGCCAGTTCAAACGGTGGCGCCGCTTCGCCGACTCTCCGCCTAGACAAGTTCTGGCTCCCGCCCCGGGCGCCGCGAAATCGCTAACCGTTATTTTCCCTTCCGGTGCGCCATCAGGCTACAAGCGTCCACGGCGCCGCTGGGACTGAGCGCTTCGCTGCCCACATCCACGTGCGTGATAATCCCTTTCTTATTAATGACGAATGTGGTGCGGTTGGCGTACCCATTGGGGTTGAGCACGCCATACTCTTTGGAAACTTTGCGCTGAAAGTCGCTCAGCAGTGGAAAGGTCAGCCCGAGCTGCTTGGCAAACACTCGATTGGCCGGCGCGCTGTCCACGCTGATTCCTAAAACTTGCGTTCCCGAATTTTCAAATTTGGCGATATCAGCCTGATACGCCTTAAGCTCCTGCGTTCAGCCCGGGGTGAACGCCAGGACGTAGAAGGCCAGAACGACGTTCTTCTTGCCCAAAAAACTTGCCAGGTGCACGGCGTGGCCGCTATCGTCGGGCAGAGTGAAATCGGGCGCCTTCCGGCCCACTCTGAGCGGCGCGCCCCGAACCCACCCTGGAAGGACCATCCCCGCGAAGGCCAGCACCACCCCTATCATCATCTTCCGCTTGGAGTTCACCATGAACCTCCTTTGAAGCCGGAACATCCCTGCAAAAATTCTCCGCTCACTATAGCATGAAAGCCTGCTGGCGGCCTGTCGTCGAATACGGTGGGTGAATTGCGCGCCTTGTCCATCGAGAGAGTTCTCCATGCCGCTCCCTCCCAGCACAAGCCCGCCATGTCGTTAAAGCGCCTTTCACTAAGACGCTTTAACCCGGCAGGGAGATACGATGTGAATAGGCTCTTCCGCCGCAAGCCTCAGATTGACACGTCGGGAGGCAGGCCATAGTATCATTATTTAATTTATGCCTAATGGATTCGCGCCCGTGAGTGCCCAAAACTGAATGTTGAGCATGGCGCGGAAAATAACTCGGTTTCATTTATGGAAATTGGCTACCTCGACGGCACCTGCGGCATCAGCGGCGACATGTTTTTGGGCGCGCTGATTGACGCGGGACTGGAGCCGCGGAAGCTCCTCGACGAACTGAAGAAGGTCCCGCTGGGCTTTTATCGCTTTAAGCGAACTCGCTCGCTGCGCGGCGGGTTGGTGGGCACGCGAGTTGAAATCGAGATACCGGAAACCCAGCCGCACCGCCATCTGAGCGACATTGAGGCGATGATCGGCCAGGCGGAACTCCCGGGCGCGGCGAAGGAAATGGCGCTGCGCGTTTTCCGCCGATTGGGCGAAGCTGAGGCCAAGCTGCACAACGTTCCTGTCGAGCACGTCCACTTCCACGAAGTGGGCGCGGTGGACGCCATCGTGGACATCGTGGGAACCTGCGTGGGCTTGGAGCTGATGGGGATTCAGCGATTGACGTCGTCGCCGCTCAACGTGGGAAGCGGTCAGACGGAAGCCGCGCACGGAAGATTGCCGGTGCCGGCGCCCGCGACGGCAGAACTGCTCAAGGGCATTCCGGTTTATTCGTCGGGCGTGGAAGCGGAACTGGTGACGCCGACCGGAGCGGCGCTGGTGTCAACCCTGGCGGCGGAGTTCGGGCCGATGCCGGCGATGAAAATCGAGCGCGTCGGCTACGGCGCCGGCCAACGCGAATTGCCGCATCAGCCCAACCTGGCGCGTTTGGTGATCGGCGAAGAAAGCGAAGTCCCAAAGGCCGAAGTGGGAGCGCCCGGCAATGAAGTCGTTTCCATCGTCGAAACCAACGTGGACGACATGAACCCGCAGATTTTCGGCTACCTGGTGGAGCGAGCCTTGGCCGCGGGCGCGCTCGATGTGACCTGCGCGCCGCTCGAAATGAAGAAGAATCGTCCCGGCTTCCAGCTCAGCGTGATCGCTAAGCCCGAAGACGCGGAGGCGCTGGCCAATCTGTTGTTCGATGAAACGACCACGCTCGGCGTGCGGATTTACGAAGCTCGCCGCAAAACTCTGGAGCGCGAGTGGATGAGCGTCGAAACGGAATACGGCGCCGTGCGCGTCAAGGTGGCGCGGCGCGAAGGCAAGATCGTCAACCTCGCGCCCGAATACGAAGACTGCGAACGGCTCGCCAAGGAGAAAAACGCGCCCCTCAAGGAGGTGATGGCGGCCGCCAGCGCCGCCTGCCGCGCGAAGACAAGTGGAATATCGGGTCATTGATCCATTGCCTCATTGAATCAATGAACCCATGAAAAAATGCGTCAATGAAGAAACTCTTCATCACGACTCCGATTTATTACCCGAACGCC
>JAJYNF010000166.1 GCA_021786455.1 Acidobacteriota bacterium | reverse complement strand
ACGTCATCCCCAGGAGCATACGTAAAGTGGTCGGGCCAGCAGCGCAGCGCAACCGTTCCACTCACGTGCTCCGGCTCCCCGGTCTCCACGCGCGGAGGCCGGCGGTAAGCTCGGGCCAGACGTGCCGCCGCCGCTTCGTCAATCTTTCCCCATGCAATGCGGCAACGAAACTCGTAGGTATTGCGGCCCCAGTCGGGACCGGCCGCCCAACCCCAGTTCAGCCGGTAATAAGAGCGGGACAAATTCACCGCGAGCCCGGGACTGGCATCGCCGCCCAGAAGCGAGTGGGCACGGACATTCTCACTCCCCGGAATGGTGATGGTTTGCGTGCGACCCACGAAATAGGAGAGATCGTAGCCATCCAAAGTGTAGCCCGACCAGGGGACAACGAGCATGGCAGCGTTGCCCTCGCCATTCACCAAGATCCAGTCCCCGGACGGAAGCATCAAGCCATCCTGCCAGGAGCCTCTTTTACGCTCCGCCGGGTCGGGTGCATCCCCACGCGCCTGCCACACATAACCGCCGAGTAGGCTGGAACCTAGGAGAAAGGTAAGGCCTTCGACTTCGAGAGGAATGCCGTCTTTCCCCGCATGAACGAACGTAATAAGGTCGCACAAAGCATAAGGCCGCTCTGTCGACTCCGCAGCGGGCAGATCATGGGCATAAATTTGCCGGATTTCGTACCCTGCGCCGTAGGCCCCATCCACGAGGGTGCGCTGATAATCAACCACTGTGGACGCATGGCCGGCAAGGCGCTGAATGGCTTGCGCCGTCTCCTTGGCTTGTAACGGCAAATGACCACCCGTTATCGCATTGGGTGCGCTTAGGTCGCCAATCGCGATGCGGCTCCATCCCGTGGCTGCGTGGGTAAGAGGAGTTCCGCCAATCGTTGGCGAAGGGTATATCCCATAGGCCGGATCGGAGGCCCAGCGCATACCTGCTGTGGAGGTTCCAAGGTCCAAAAACTGAAAACTTTCCATCCCGATCGGATTAGGCACCACTGCTCCGGGCGCGCCGGAATCCTCCAGCAATTCGACAAGCAGGCGCTCCTGGGCTCCGGCAGCAAGCTGCAGCGGAAGGGATAACTGAAACCACCGTAGATGGCCGTCCGAGGTGCGGGCGGCGTACCCGGCTTCGCAGGGAACCCATTCCCTGGTTTGCTCATTTTTGACTCGCACGGCCGCAGCCCGGCAGGAAGGTGGCACCACAATGCCGATCGCTATCCGCTCGCCGTGCCAACTCACGCCGGCTTGTTCGGTGATACGCAAAGGTACACGCCAATTCCCAGGCCCCGAGCTCGAAGTTGCTTCGTGAGGATGCTTGCTAGCTGCTTTCAGGCTGATTGCACTCCCTAGGGCTGCCGCTTCCAGAAATTCGCGCCGCGAAATAAAACCATGCATATCGTTCGCCACAGAAGTCTCCTTTTTGAGTACTGGTATTCAACAATGCTCTCTGCTTCTAGTCACTGCTCAAATACAATTTCTTAGCATTCCTCCCCTTTGCGGTCCCCCAGCTTCGCTCCAGCCCGCCTTACTCCTATGAATTTCCTCAAGCCACAGACTTCCTTCGGATAGCCTCGCGCGAACGGAATGGCTTTGCTTCCTATCGCGGCACGGGAATACCTTTCCGTTGCATCTCTTCGATGGTGAATCCACCCGGCCTAGGCTCCCACCAGTCCAGATTCGCTTCCGCCGCGACAAAACCCTTGGGCCGGTAGAGGCACAATGTCAGGTGCAGTGATTTGGAAGGCGAAGCTTTCCAATTGCTCGCCAGGCATTGGGACGGTCCGATTTCCGGGAGATCTTTTTCCCCCGCTGCCAATTCGGTGCCGTCATCGTTGCGTAATTTCCAGGCCACACGATAATTGGCCAAGGAATATGAGGGGATTTCCTCGGCCCCGCGCCGCGCGATGGTGGTATGGAAACCAATGGGGCGCTTGTTGGCATCGAAATTCCAAGCCGCTTCGAGCTGCGCGGGGCTGTTCAATTTCTGCCAGACCTTGAAAGAAGGCCGCCGTTGCCGGTTTTCGTCCACTACCCCGGTATCCACATAGCCCTCCGTGGACCCTGGCCACAGGTTGCGGTGCGACTTGTAATCCTGATAGCACCACATGATGACGCCAGCGATCCAATCCTGCTTGCCGATCAGGTTCATTTGCTCGCGGAAAATCCGGCGGCGCAGCCGGTCACCCGCCTTGCTGTCCGGTTCAAAAATCCCCGCCACGCCCATTTCCGAAATGATCACCATTTTGTCGGGGTAGTCATTTTTGATTTTCTGCATGGCCACAGGTAGTTGCGTTTCGGGGCCGTGCCAGGTACCGAAATACTCATTCCACATGATGAAGTCCGCGAACCAAGCGGAGTTTGTCTGGGGGTTATTCACAAAGGCAATTCGGTCATCCGCGTAGCTTATGTAGCGGGCGGGGTCAAGGGATTTCACAAACTCGCGCATGGTCTTGAAATAGGCTTGGCCCTCCGGGGTGTCAGTGGCGCTCTCATTGCACACGCTCCAGGCGAAAATGCTGGGGTGATTAAAGTCCTGCTCAACCATTTCGCGCATCATATGTTTTGCCAGAGCGATCACCTTGGGGTCCGCCAACTGCTTTTCGCTGAACTGCCAGACGGGGATTTCAGGAATCAGCAGGATGCCGTTCCGATCACAGTAATCGAGGATGTAGGGATTTTGCGGATAGTGGACCGGCCGGGTGAGTGTGACTTGCAGACCTTTTAGGTCGTCATAATCGTGCTTCATGGTGCCGCGCGTCTCCGCGAGGCCCTCCCAAGGGGAGTCCTCATGGCGCGTCATCCCGCTTAGGCGAACTTGCTTCCCGTTCACGAAAAGATGGCGCTCGCGAATCTCCACGCTTCTTGCCCCGAAGGTGTCCGTCCTCGCGTCCAGGAGATTGCCTTGGGCGTCGTAAAGAATTGCCTCCATCTGATAAAGGCGCGGGTTGTCAAAATCCCATAACCTTACCGGATCGATGCGGAACTCTAGCGTCGTGCTTTGGGCGCCCGGCGCAAGGCTCGACGAATGTTCCGCGCTTGCGACCCTCTGGCCGCCTTCTTCTGCGTAAGCCGCCGCCGCGACCTTCAGGTGGACCGGCCGGTTGGAATGGTTCTCCAGAAACACCGTATTTCGGACGTTCGCGCTGTTTCCCTCGATGGTTATCACAATTTGCTGCCGACGAATCAGCGCCTGGTCTTTTACACTGAGCCACACATCCCGAACAATTCCTCCGTAAGGCCACCAGTCGTACCAAATGTTTTGGGACGCGCGCAGCTTCAGCGCCCAGCCCGGAATGGTTTGCGTAGTGGGTTGATTGTTGATCTCGACGGCGAGGTAATTGACCGGCGACAGGCGCCCGCTGACATCGAAAAAATAGGCGGTATATCCGCCCTCGTGTTCGCCCAGTTGGGCGCCGTTGAGCCATACCCGCGCTTTGTAGAAGGTTGCGCCAAAATGAATCTCCACGTGCTTACCGCGAATTCCCCGCGGAGCCTCGAACGTACGGAAATACCAGGCGGTGCCTAGGTAGCCGGCGTATTTACCGATTCCCCAGGTGTGCGGCACGAGCACCGTTTCGACTTCCGGCGGGAGCTGGTGCGTCCATCCCGCAGCTTGGCCCTGGTGGGCGGGATCGGTTCGGAACTGCCAGGCGCCATTCAGATCAATTCGCGAAGCCGCGATGAAATGGTCAGCGCCTCTTCCCGGCTGATGGAAAGGCGTTACATGATTTTGAGACCCGAAATCCGCCTCGCTGGAGCCGGGCGCAAAAGCACTTTTCCCGTGTGACGCGACAGCCATCGAAGCTCCCGCGGCGATTGTGGTTCCTAAGCCCAAGAACGATCTGCGGGTGTAAGAAGTTGTGCGCTTCATGGTTTTATAATCTCGGGGTTCATATTCAAGGATGTTCTCGTCCATGTGTTCCTTGCGGTGCGGAACAAGCACGCCGCGCGTCGCTTCAGGTGATCCGTTTCGGGCGCCAATAGGCAGACTGGAATTACCTCAATATCCTTCAGCGCCGCTCGCCGGGCGAGTCTCCGGATTTCATGCCATGGGCTCAATGCGCCCTTTCCTCACGGCGTAATTCTTCCCTTGATAGTGCAAATTCAGGAACTTTGTCTCAGGATCAAAATCGTCAACGTGAGATTTGAGCTGGATGCCGTCGAAGAGCGTCGGATTCGCGCCGACAATCGTGTCGATGACCAGATCAGTAAAGGTGCCGCCGTCAATCTCGCACCAGTCGTTTCCGTAAGGGAAATCGGGAGGACACTTATAGGCGCCATTGTGTTCCGGGGGAAAGACGCTTTCAACAGTATGGGCTTGTCCGAAAGGCCCCTGGTTGGCTGCCCCAGAAACACGTTTCAACCACGCCGCCACTTTCTTCGAGGAATCGATCTTGTAAAGTGCCTTTGCCGACAAGGGGGGCTCGGGACTGGATGCCCCCGTCCAAGTGCCGTCGGCGCGCAGACGCCAATCCGCATCGACATCGTAGGGCGAAAGGGCATGCATCCAGAGAGGCGTCGCAAGTTCACTCCAGAAAAAGTAGCTCATTTCCTTCTTCTGTTTTTCCGCCAAGTCGTTATACATGCAGTCGAGAATTGATAGCATGTCATAAGCCGTGCGGACCTCATTGAAGCTGCCGTCCGGCTGCCCGCACCTCCACCAACCCTTGCCGTTCACATACAGCCGACGATTGATGTTTTCCGCCAGCGCCTCGGCCTCGAAGCGCAAATGCGCGGCGCGCGCCGCCTGCCCGCGCCGCTCCAGCAGCGAAGCCACAAAGCGCATCCCGTAAACGTTGCCTGCATTCAGGGCTGGAACCTCATGACTCCAGGTGCTCACCACTTCCATCAAATTCTGGGACTCTCCATAATCGGCCAAGCCGTGGCCAGACGTATCGAGCGTTTTCCAGTAGAGCGCATGGTCCGTCAGGTGGTCCACGACGCTCCGGCTTTCGATCCTCTTGTCCAGCCAGGTAAAGTCTCCCGTCACGCGCAAGTAGTAATCCGCACAGCGTAGGATGGCAAAATCGTTCGCCGCGTACCAGGCACCCAGGCCCTTTCCCGTAAGGTAATCCGTGGAGTTGTGATCATGCATCCCCGACGCCAGCCACACCTCCAGCAATACCCGCAGCACTTGCGGATCCAGTAGCGCCAGGCTTAGCGCCGTGAGCGCCGTGTCCCAAAGAAAAGTGCGCGTCGGCCCCACATAGGGAAGCACCGTCAGGTACGTAGGGCCGTACACCGAGTCCGGCGAAACCCGGCGGCAGAAGAGCAGGTTCGTGAAGCCGCGATAATAGAGCTTCCAGAGTTCGCGGCTGCGAGTAACCAGTTGCGGCAGGTGGCCGGAAAACTCCCCATTTCCCGGCGTGAAGGCGGACTTGACAAGCTGAGTGAACACCGCCTCGTTTTCCGCCGCCAAGCGGTCGAAGTTAGCCTGGCTCTCCTCGTAGGCGGCCCGCGCCGCTGGCGGGTCTTCCGCAATGACATTCACGTAGTGAAACGTCCGACTCTCTCCGGGGCCTAGCGAAAACTTATAGACCACCCTCTCCCGCTGCTCAATGCGGTCGGGGGGGGGCGATATTCCTTGCACAGAGACCGCTGGATGATGGCGGGATTCAAAAACCAGGCAGCCCCGCGACTCATCCACCGTAACCTGATTGTCATCTTCCGGGTCGGGATTGCGCATCCAGGGCTTGCCGGGGAGCGAGGTTACCCCGGCCCGCAGATCGAATCCTACCGAAATCCGCCGGCTTTCGCCCCCCGTGTTCCGGACCCGGATGGACTCCAGCACGGCCCGTTTCCGGGAAGCAGCAAATGTCTCCGTCCGGAATTCAATTCCTTCCACTTCGCTCTCGCGCAGTACCCGGTGCGGGTACCACGTGTAGGCAACTTCTCCTGCTGGGCGGGGGTAGCTGACCAGCACCCGACCGTTCAGAAACAAATCACAGGTAAGAGTGAAATTGACGCCGGGGGACGGCGCTCCGCAGCAGGTGAAGGGCGGAAAGGAAATGCTTTGGATCGCGGAAACGGATTTAGAAAGCTGCACGCACCCCCACTCATTCTGCGCCACCGGCGGGTTGAAATAGTCGGTCAAACGATGCACCAGCCGGTCACTCGCCAAGTCCTCCAGCGTGGGGATGGGCGGCAGTTCAGTCGCCTTTGATGAAATAATTGGCGATACTTTCGACAACCGATCCCTCGCCTTGTTTTCCGCCGCTACGCCCTTGACCGGTAACGATGGCGCGAGGGATGTGGCAGCCGTGCTGATCCCCAGCTTAAGGAAATTCCTGCGATCCAAAGAGTCTGTTCTTGAAATGCTCAATCGCTTCCTGGATCGGGAAACCAAGGTGAACCATCCTTTCTATCTACTCATTTCCAGGTCGGGCTTGCACAACGGACAGAAAACGGTCGGCCAGTCAAAACAAGCCAAGGTGGCGAGATTACGATATTAAAGGCCAAGCCTCCCTGCGATCTAGATCTAATCATATGACAACCTCTGAGCTTACATTTTCCCCTTTTCGCGGTTTCGTGGAAGTGGACTCCCCCGACGATGCCGTCCACATATAGGGGGAATAAAGGTTCCCGTCAGAAGCCCAGGAAGGGAACCAGGTATCCGCATCGAGTTGAAGCCCCACCCGTTTGCATCGGCGGTCCCAAGATAGACAAGAATTGTGAAGCTACGCTTCATTGGTACTCAACAAGCGCCATTGCCAGTATCTCAAACGGTTCAAGATGGAACTGGACGTAGGGTCCGGCCTTTTCAAAATTTAGTGCCTTCTGATCCGGCAGGCGAATCACTCTGGCCGCCCGCTGGCCGGGCCCAAGCCGCACGCGAACTGTGGCCGCTACCGCCGGAGAACTTTCGTAGTCCATCTTTAACAAGCTCGTCAGGAAACGCTTTTCGCCAGGCTGGTGAAAGAGAGTCATCTCAACCGACTCGGTTGTGTCCACTTCGAAACGATAAGGCGGAGCCAGAACCCTTCGGATAAGCTCTGACACAAGCTGGATATTTACGGGATGGTCAGTCGATTCAATTGGAGCCGCCACCCAAATCACCTGCCCGCTGCCGTAAGAGTGAATGATGAGACCGGGGTTAGTGCCTGGAGTCATGGCAGGAGGGTTGCTCCAAAACTGAGCAAATCGCATATTCAGGCAGTTGCCGACCTGTGGGGAAACAAAAGGCAGCGTCACCGTAGCCAATACCTGAACCCCCGGCCGCGCTTTCACCTGAATCATGCGTCCTGTAAAAGTCAGCGCATCCTGCGGCCATATAATCTTCTTCAACTGTTCATCCTGCGGAGTCAAATAAGTCCACGTCGTGCCAAGAGTCCCCGCAAATTCTACTCCAAACACATCCTCCAGCAAGAAACGCGGACCATGTGGGTCAAAACGGTCGAGCGAGGAGGGCCCGCTCGCGTACAATACACCTCCGTCCTCCACAAATTTTCGGAACACCATTGCCTGGCCCGCGGTCATCTCCAGCACGTTGGGCACGATCACCGCCCGATAATTCCGCAACTGATCCAAGGTCACATTTGTTATCAGCCCAAAGGGAATATGCGTCTGCCGCAAAATGCGCGCTGCGCCTATTACGCCCGCTAGATGCGGTGGCTGGGTGGACTTAATCTCGCTCACTCGTACGCCGTTTTGCCGAGGGTCGTACAGCGACTCTTTGTCGTAATAGATGGCCACATCGGCCGCCAGTTCTCCTCCCAAGAAGCGCTCGGAGGGGGCCAATGCAGTATTTACTTCTCTCAAGAAGTCATAGGCGGCATGGTTCAGGGTGCCATTGGGGTTAATGGCGTCAATTATCAAACAGGCCGCCGAATGAACCTTGGGTACGTCCGCTGAAGTCAGCAACTCGTCAAAGGTTTTAGTAGTTTCAAAGTCTCCCAGGCCGATGGTGCGTGATGTCATAAACTCGAAAGGACGAGTAGGACTTAATCCAAAAAATGCTTTGCAGACCAGAGAGTACTCTGTCGGACCTCCGTAAAAGTCCCCCGACAAATAGTCGCAGGCTTCCCGCATCTGCAACGGGACCCCCCAACTCCAATCGAAAAAGCACGTGGCAAACTGGTGGCTGACCGTGATGGGGCGGGTATTCTTGATGGTTTTGGTCACCAGACTGGCAAACTCCAGAAGCCATTGTTGCCTGACCATCTGGAATTTTCTCCACGTCGGGTCATCCCAATTCACCGTACGTGGGGGCTCCGTGTTGCATTCTTCCCGGAAGCGAGCTGTGCAATGGGGGCAGTAGCAGACATGGCGCCAGAAGGTCATGTCCAAAAAGATGCCGTCGAAGTCGTAATTTCCCACCAGTTCGCGCAGTTCCGCCAAGGCTTGATACCGATAGGGGGAAT
>JAJYNF010000334.1 GCA_021786455.1 Acidobacteriota bacterium | reverse complement strand
TACTAAATCCCTTGCTCAATGGGCTCGGATTTCCTCTCCATGACAGCAGCAAACCGCACATTGCAATGGATCGAAAACTCCGCGCGGTTGGCCAGGAAATAGACGGTCAGTTCCATTCCGTTCAAGTTATCCCTGATCCGCGAAGCCAGCTTGGTGACGCTGTAAAGGCGCCCGTGGCGGTTCCCGTAACCCTTCCAGCAGTAAAGTACGGCATCATCCTCAAAAGCGATGCCTTGGCGAGGTAGAGCGACCGGATCCGTAACAATGGTGTACTGGGGATAGAGATAAAGCGGGATGATGCAAACTTTGCCCCCCGGCTTCAATACCCGCGTTGCCTCTCGCATAAACTCGATGTCTGCCGCGCCCTCAAAATGCTCGAACGAACAGTGCAGGCCGATTTTTGTCGCGAAGCCATTCTCCACCGGCATGGCCGTCGCGTTGCCGCCGATCCGGTTGCCGCGGATTCCTCTGGGGTAGCGCAAATCCTGCCGATAGACCCGGCATTCGTACAGCGATTGGTAGATCTCTGGCGCCGGAGAATCTCCGCTGGCCACGTCAATGTAAACGTCGTCTGGCCCGAGCGACAACAGCTGGGCCGCGAGATAATGCTGAAGCGATTTGGAGACAAAATCCGGCGACCTTCCCCCACGATAATAATTCGGGAACTGGTTATAGCGCGCGTACCGCGCGTAGGCCCGATAGTCCTCGACGTCAACGGAATAATCCAACAGACGGAACCCTGCTTCTCTCAACTCGGCGATAAGCTGCCTATCCGTCTCCGCATTTTGAGTGAGCGCCGTAGTTTTCGGCTCACGCAGTCGCGCATAACGGCGTTGCCACAGGAAGGTTTCGCGGAACTTGCGCCAAAAAAAGGCAGGGAATTTGGTGGGTTGCCGAAATCCCGCACCGAATCTGGAAGCCAATTCAGATGCTGCCACGCCGCCCATCCTGACGCCAGAGCCACATCTCGACTCTGAAAACCGCCGTTTATGTTATCCCCTGGTCAAGCTTTCGGCAATGGCCTGTTGCCCCAAATTCGTTAGCCCGCTCAAGGTTGGCTCCCTTTCGCGTATCGCTTCGCCTAAGCCTGGCAGAAGAGATCCTTAAGAGTTTCCCCTTTAGAAGCCAGGGTCTGCGGGGCAAGTCTGTCGCCAAGACATAACGTTCTTCCAAGGCGTGTTTTGGCGGCGAAATCGGCATCCAACCAATCAGGGAGGATGCGATGAAAGACAGGCGGCTTACCCGGAAGTTGATCTCCGGAACGGCAATTCTGTTGTGCGGATTGATTTTTGAAAATGTGGGCTTAGCCGGACAGCGCGTCCCCAGCCACTCAGACCTGGCGCGGGTCATCGTGAGGGTGAGCGGCGTCCGCCATGCTCCTCCGCCGGAGCTTCACCGCGCGGATGTCTTGGTGTATCAGAGCGGGAAGCGTCGCCCTGTGGTTTCCTGGACACCTCTCGTTCGAAGCGCTGGAAAGCTTGATTTTGCTATCCTCATGGACGACTCCCTCACTCCGACGGTGGGACTTCAGTTCCATGACATCCGGTCTTTCGTTCGCTCATTGCCGGCCGGTACCCGTGTCGCGTTGGCCTACGCAAAGTACGGGTCGGCGGATTTCGCCGCCAAGTTCACTTCCAACCGCGAGGCGGTCCTTCAATCCCTGCGCCTGCCGATCGGTCCCGCCGGCCTCGGCTCCAGTATTTACATGGCCTTGGACAGCCTTATCCGCAAATGGCCTCATGACGGCGCCGCGCGCGAAGTCCTGGTTATCAGCAGCGGCATTGACCTGTTTCGCGGCATTGACGAGTCCGAGCCGACCGAGGCCAACCTAGACCTCATGCGCGCCATCGGCACGGCTCAGCGCCACGGCGTGACCGTTCATACTCTCTACGCGGAGAGCGCCGGGTTCGAGGGCAGAAACTACTTCCTGATTAACAATGGGCAAGGCTCGCTTTCCCGCCTGGCATTCCAGACCGGAGGCGCGTCATTTCAGCAGGGTCTCCAGTCGCCCATCTCCTTTGCCCCTTATCTTGACGACCTCTCCCGGATCCTCGGGGAGCAGTTTCTGCTGACCTTTCGCCTTCAGCCGGCCCAACGGTCCGGTTTCGAGCCGCTTCGGGTCACCACCGAGGTTCCAGGGGCCAACTTGGCCGCGCCCGACCGAGTTTTTGTTCCGGCGATGCGTTAGTGGACCTGCTCGCCCTGCCCGGCGACCGTTGGGCGTTTATCCTGGGGAATGCGCGCGAGAATTTCCGGGATTTCGAATACGGCGCGGTTCTTGAGCGCGGCGGCATTCGCTCGGTAACGCGCCAGCTCCGCGGGGTCTAACATTCGCTCGACGGCCGCGCCGATCTGCCGAAAGCTCGGCACCACGATTCCGAGATTGTTTTCCCGAATCCAGTCGGCGTTGTAGCGCTCCTGCGGCAGTGTCCACGCATTGCGCTCGACAACCACCGGCAGCCCCGTTTGCAAAGCCTCGCTGACGCTGCCGGGCCCGGGCTTGCCAATGAAGAAGTCCGAAATCCGCATGTAATCTTGCACCCGCTCGGTGAAGCCTTCGACATGGGTCGGAAAGCGGAAGCGAGTCTGCCGAAGCCGCTCGGCAAGCTCTTCGTTATGACCGCAAAGAAAGATCAGTTGAAGATTTTCGAAGGCGCTCAGTCGCCTCGCGATGTCCAACATCACTCGCGCTCCCTGTCCGCCGAACATCACCAAGCCCGTCGGCCGCTCGGCATCGAGACCCAGCGCCCGCCGATTTTTTGTCCCACCTTCGTCGCCCGGCTCGTAAAATGCCGGGTTCAGAATCATTCCGGAAACGCGAAACACTCGCTCCGGCGGGTGGCCCATCGCCAGAGCTTGCTCAACCGCGCGTTCTGTGCCGCAAATCAAATACTCTGACTCGGCTTCAATCCAGAGGTGCGGCGGATAATCCGCGAGATCGGTCAGGATGGTAACAAAAGGCGCTGATGGAAGCGCACGACGCACGCTCTCCGCCAGCGCGCGATTGAAATTGGGAATCAATGAGACGACCATTTCGGGCTGAGATGCGCGCCAAAAGTCCTCCAGCAGGCGCACGATGCGGCGGTGAAACAATCGTACGGCGGCGTGAAAGACAGGCAACAGTTGCTCCGCGCCGATCGTCCAGCGCCTGGCCAGCATCGCATTGTACACGTCTTGAATGCGGTAACCGGTCAGCTGACGAGCCAGGTCAATTCCGTCGAGGAGCTTCTGGAGATTCAGGCAGGAAATTTCCCACGGCCGCCCCTCCACCGCGATGACCGAGGCGAGCGCCTGGGTTGCCGAGCGGTGTCCGCCCCCCGCGTCAAAATACACAAACGTCATTCTCAGAGGCGCCGTCGGCTCGTCTCGAAACCCAGTCAGGAGGGGCGCGCTTTGTGGGTGCATCGCAATCTTCTATCCAACGGCCGTCGCAGGGTGGCGACTTAAAAGCCCGGCTCGGCCGAATTAACCCTTCAGTTCACAACCAGCGTCAAGCTGACCTGATGGCTGAGAGAACCCGACGTCCCCTGAACCGTCAGCGTGTAGGTCCCAGAAGGAGTTCCAGGAGGGTCTGCCGGAGGCGGATCCGGCGCTACCCCGCCTCCGCCGCATGATGCCAGCATGATGGCCAAGATAATCGGCAAAGCAACGCCCCTTCGACATTTCCCTTTTCCTCCACGGCAAGCGCGCCAGTTTATTATCACCAGCAAGCTAACCCAAAACAATACCCACATCAACTCCAAGTTGTGTAAATTCCCTCGAAGGGCCGTCGGCGGTTGCCCGTGGGAAGGCCACGTTCGCGGCACGCTGACCGCCGTGGTGGTGACTGAAACCGCGACGCTCACCACGCTGGTCCCGTCAAGGTTGGCGGAGGTGGGATTTAATGTGCAGGCGGCGGCAGATGGCGCTCCCGTGCACGTCAAATTGACCGTACCAGTAAACCCATTGAGAGGGGTAAGATTTACCGAGTAGTTCGCGGCTCCGCCGGCGGTGAGGGTGGCGGAATTCGATGAGGAAGAGAACGAAAAATCCGCGAAGCGGATCGAAAGCGGCAAGGACACGGATTGCGAGCCGCTCGTGGCGACCACGCTAAAACTGAACGAGCCTCCGCCCACCTCTGCCAAATTGCTTACGGTCAGCGCGCTCGAATTCCCGGGCGACAACGACGCCGGGTTAAAACTGCAACTCGCCGGTGCAACATCTGAGCAAGCCAAGCTGACACTTCCGTCAAATCCGTAAGACGACGATACCGCGAGTTGGAAGGTGGCCTGGTTGGTGCCTGCGGTAACTGTCGTGGCGTCGCTGTTGGCGGAGACGGAAAAAGCCGTCACGCCCGTCCCGGTGAGCGCAACGGTCTGAGGGCTCCCGCTGGCACTGTCCGTAACCGCGAGCGTTCCGCTGCGCGTTCCCGTGGCTGTAGGGCTGAAGGTCACCTGAATTGAGCAATTGCTGCCTGCCGCCAAATTCGAACCGCAGTTATTGCTCTCGGCAAAGTCGCCGCTTACGGCAATGCTCGTAATGCTGAGGGCAGCATTTCCCGGATTCGACAAAGTGACCATTTCAGCTCCGCTGGTGGTCCCCACTCCCTGATTGCCAAAGCCGAGGGACGCGGGCGCAAGCGCCGCGCCCGGTGCCGTTCCCGTGCCACTGAGGGCGACGTTCTGCGGTCTGCCGGAGGCATTATCGGAAGCCGACAGTGTGCCTGTGAGCGTGCCTGCGGACGTCGGGCTAAACGTTACTTGAATCGCGCAATTCGCGCCAACAGCCAGGCTTGAGCCGCAGTTGTTCGTCTGTGAGAAATCACCCGTTACCGCGATGCCGGCAATGCTCAGGGGGGCTGTTCCGGAATTGGAGAGTGTCACGGATTGCGCTGCGCTGACGGTGCCCGCCGCTTGACTGCCGAAGTTAAGGCTCATGGGCGCCAGAGTCGCTTCGGGCGCCGTTCCAGTCCCAGTCAGTTCAATGTCCTGCGGGCTGGCGGGAGCGGAGTCCGTGATAACCACTTGGCCCACGCTCGCTCCAGCGGCGGTGGGCTGGAAAGTCGCCGATATCGTACAACTGCCTCCCGCTGGAACGGTGCTGCCGCAGGTTGTCGTCTCCGCGTAAGTCCCTTCCGCCTGAAGGCTGGAGATGTAAAGGGTCGTTGTGGCCGTATTCGTCAGCGTCACCGATTGCGTGGCGCTCGTTGCGCCCGCCTCCACCGAGCCAAAATCAAGGCTTGTGGCTGAGAGGCTGACCACGCCGCTCGTCCCGATCCCGCTCAAGTTGATTGTCTGCGGGCTGCTAGCGGCGTTATCGCTTAAGGTCAGCGTGCCGGTGCGTTGGCCAGTGGCGCTCGGCGTAAAGGTCACGCTCACCGTGCAGCTTGTCCCCGGTCCGGTCTCAGAGCCGCAATGGTTCGTGGCGGCAAAATCTCCGCTGGCGGAAACGCCGGTGATTTCGAGTGCATCGCTACCCGCATCCATCACTTGGACATTGGCGGCAACACTGGTCGTGCCAACCGCCTGGTCGCCGAACGAAACCGGGTCGGGTGTTGCCGCGACACCCGGCGCATTCGCTGGGCTGATTTTGGCCACAAAGCCGTCATAGGCGCCTCCCGCATAAGCTGTTTGGTAGGCCCCCGGCGTGGTGGGAAAATCCGTCGAAAAAGTGTCTCCGGCAACGTAAGCGTCTCCCCCCGAATCTACGGCAATGTCGTTGCCAAAGTCATCCCCAGAACCCCCGAGCCACGTGGCGTAAAGCAGCCCCGAGCCTGAAGGGTCGAAAGCGGCGATAAATGCGTCATAAAAACCAGCATTCGCCGACTGGATAGGATTGACCGCCGGGAATCCAACTCCGTAAGCATTTCCAGTCACGTAGGCATTTCCGGAACCGTCCACGGCAATCCCCGTCGCCGCTTCAGGGTCAATGCCACCGAGATACGTGGAATATACAAGCGAGTTCCCTGTCGCGCAGCGTTTGGGGACAAAGGCATCGTCGGAGCCGCCGTAGGTCTTTTGGTAAGCTCCCGCCGTCACCGGGAAATCCGTTGAGGTCGTCCAGCCGGCAACGAACGCCTCATCGGAAGCATCGAGAGCAATCGCGTTACCGTAGTCGCCGCCCGTTCCGCCTAGATAGGTGGAGTAAACCAGCGCCGACCCCGTCGGGTTGAGCTTGGCAATAAAAGCGTCAAAGCATCCGCACGCCCCACCCGCGTAAGCCCCCTGGAATGGATTCGCCGTCGGAAAATTCGTGGAATTGGTCTGGCCTGTGACGTAGGCGTCGCCCGACGAGTCCACGGCAATCGCCGACGCCCGGTCTTCTCCGCTACCGCCCAGAAATGTCGAATAAACCAGGCTCGACCCGCCCGGGCTGAGCTTTGCAACGAAGGCATCGTAGGGGCCTCCGCCAAAACTTGCCTGGTAGGCCCCGCTGGTCACGGGGAAATTCGAGCCCGAGGTGAACCCGGTCACGTATGCGCTGCCGCTCGAGTCCACCGCAATTCCCATACCGTAGTCGTCCCCTTGCCCGCCAAGATAGGTAGAGTAAATTAGGTTCGAACCGCTCGGACTCAGCTCGGTAATGAAAGCGTCGTAACAGGGAAAAGGATTCGCCGTCGTGCCACACGTTCCTCCGCCGAGCGCGCTTTGAAGCGCGTGAGAGGTTGGAAAGTCCAATGAGTTCGTGTACCCGACCACGTAGGCATCGCCCGAAGAGTCAATAGCCAGGTGCGATGCGCGGTCGTCCCCGCTTCCCCCCAAATACGTCGAATATATCAGCCCGGTCCCTTGCGGATTAAGCTTGGTCACAAAAGCGTCGAAACACGGTGCCGCGCTCAAATCAGTGTTGCATGCGCCGCCACCGTAGGAGCTGTCGGCTGCGGAAACTACGGGGAAATCCGGCGAAGTCGTGTAACCGGTCACATAAACGTCGCCTGATGAGTCCACCGCAACGCCTGTCGCATCGTCAAACGCCGAACCGCCGAGGTAGGTTGAATAGGCCAGGACAGGGTCAATAATTACCGGCTTGGAATGATTGTAAGCGCCCAGCGCGAAGGAAACCGTGCATTGGGTGGTTTGCGATTTGTGGCGCGTAACTGAGCTTAGGACGAAGCGGCCGGCAAGCATCTGGCGACGAAATCCGCTCATCTGGCCTTTTGCTACGGGCCACCGAGCAAGGTTTGCCTGGTACACGACCGGCTTACGGAATCGCGCTGGGCCAGCGCCCGTGCCAATCACCAGGTCGCCGTTCGCCGCTACCCGGATTTTAGGTTGTGGGTTTGGGACGCTCAATCCACCGTTCTGAACTATTGCTTCCCCATATTTATTAACTATGTGTGTCGTACTAATGGCCAATCGAATTAAGTTAGGATTAGCTCCTTGCCGCACGATAAAATCGAATTCCAAACTTCCCCCATTGCCGTAGTACACCAGATCAACCCCAGGGTAAACATTCTTATACCTAACTGCACCATACATCGGCACGTTCGTCCGCCACCGGCTCGGGTTGCTCCCTATGAAGTAGTTAGCTTTGCTGGCGAGCTCGTTTTCACCCACAACTCTCGCGGCCGGATTTGATTTTATCAGCTTTATATTTACTATATATGTAGTGTCAGGTAGGTGATGTGAGCCAAGCTTTGCATGGGTTGCCGTGATCGGCCGCCCCTTGAAGACTGACTTTCGGTGGCTGTTGCCCGGAGCCCCGCCTTTTGATCTTTGACTTCTCAATTCTAACACGGCACCATCAGCGGTCATCCACAACATGTAACCACACCCTCGGGCCAAGAATTTCACGGTCGGAGCGAACTGTCCGACATTCTCCTCAAACCCTATAGGCAACCCCGCTAGCCTCGCAACAGCGGCTCCGCTGGTCGTCTCCATGCCTTTGGGGCCTGCATATCCGTATCCATTCAAAGCAACGCGCCCCCAAGATGCCTTTGAGTTAGGGGATACGCTGCCATTACGCGGCGCGGCTCTGACGACGAGAACGCTCAACGCAATAAAGAGCGCTACGCCCAGCCCACTCGACACCAGGAATCCGATCCATTCAATTCGTGACCTGAGTTCGGAGGATCGAAACATGATTATCCTTCCCGTCGCGTACTGAGTACGCGCCTGATACTTTCTGATTAATAAATCGGCAAGAGAATTAGGAGGATTGAGAAAAAGTGAGGGTCTCCGACGTTACGCCCGCCTAGGATACGGCGCCGCCAGTCAGAACAAAGACCCTGTAGGTTTGGAGCGCCAAACCTTTCGCTCTTCCACTCACGCCCGCGGCGCCCGCGCGCGGTAAACTAAAGAGTGGACTTTGTTTGGCAAGCCCTAAATTAGACCGATGGGAAAACTTTCTGCTCTAAAAGCGCAGGGATGGCGAAGGGTAACCAGTAG
>JAJYNF010000331.1 GCA_021786455.1 Acidobacteriota bacterium | reverse complement strand
CTACTTCGCCTGGGAATTGATGCTCGTCCCGATGTATTTTTTGATCGCCATTTGGGGCCACGAGCGTCGCGTGTATGCCGCCATCAAATTCTTTATCTTCACCCAATTGAGCGGACTTTTGATGCTGCTGGCGATACTGGCGCTCTATTTCATCCACTATCGCGCCACCGGCGTTTACACCTTTGAGTATTCGGCTTTGCTCGGCACGCCCATGAGCCAGAGAACCGCGATGCTGCTGATGCTCGGCTTTTTTGTCGCCTTCGCGGTTAAGCTGCCCATGTTTCCTTTTCATCCCTGGCTTCCCGACGCGCACACGGAGGCGCCGACGGCCGGCAGCCTCATTCTGGCCGGCTTGCTGCTGAAGACCGGAGCGTATGGAATGATCCGCTTCGTCGTGCCACTGTTTCCGCGCGCGGCGGAGCAGTTCGCCCCGATTGCCATGACGCTAGCCGTCGTGGGCATCCTTTACGGAGCGGTATTGGCTTATGGGCAGAGCGATTTCAAGCGCATGGTGGCGTACACGAGCGTCAGCCATCTGGGTTTTGTGCTGCTCGGTATTTTTGCTTGGAATACTCTGGCTCTTGAAGGAGCAGTGGTCGCAATGATCGCCCACGCGCTGAGCACGGGCGCTCTCTTTATGTTGGTGGGCCAGCTCTACGAGCGCACGCACACGCGCGACCTCAATCGCCTCGGCGGGCTATGGACAACCGCGCCGATCTTGAGCGGTGTGGGAATGTTTTTTATGCTCGGCTCGGTGGGGTTGCCGGGTCTGGGTGATTTCGTGGGAGAATTTTTGGTACTTTTAGGAACCTACCGGGTATCCATCCTCTTGACGGCGCTGGCCACCGTCGGAGTGCTCGCCTCCACATTCGACGGCGTCCAGATGGTGCAGCGCGCCTTCCACGGCCCCAACGTGAACAACTGGAAGTTTGCCGACCTAGGCGGACGGGAACTGCTGATTATGGCGCCGATGATCGTGCTGCTTTTGTGGTTAGGGCTTTATCCCATACCGGTGTTCAAGACTTTTTCGCCGGCTTGGAAGAACCTGCAACGCTCTGCGAATTCCTTGGTGACTGACCTGAGGAGATAAAGAGTGCGCTCGGCCGATTTGATCGCCTTACTTCCGCTCCTGATCCTGACGGTAACCTCGGTGGTCGTGATGCTGGCGATTGCCATCCATCGCAGCCATCGGCTGGCTTCGCTGCTGACGCTGATCGGCCTGGTGTGCGCCTTCGCTTCGCTTTGGGTGGCGCGAACACTGACTCCTACCGAGGCTTCGCCGCTGCTCGTCGTGGATTCCTACGGGCTTTTTTTCCTCGGATTGATTTTTGCCGCCACCATCGTCGTCGTTCTGCTCGCCTACGATTACCTTGAAAAGCAGGAGGTGAACCGAGAGGAGTTTTACGTTCTGCTTCTGGTCGCCTCGCTTGGGTCGAGCGTGCTCATCTTGAGTGCGCACTTTGTCTCGTTCTTTCTCGGCCTGGAGCTGTTGAGCGTGGCGCTCTACTCATTGAGCGCCTATGTTTTTTCGCGTGAACGGCCGCTCGAGGCCGGCGTCAAATATCTCGTTCTGGCGGCGGGCTCAGCGGCCTTCTTGCTCTTCGGAATGGCTTTGGTCTATGCAAGACTCGGCACCATGCAATTTGCGCAAATTGGCGGGCTCATTGACGGGCACAATCACTTGCTCAAAGACCCGCTGATTCTCGCCGGCATGGCCTTGATCGTGACCGGTGTGGGATTCAAATTGGCGGTTGTGCCTTTTCACATGTGGACGCCCGATGTTTATGAGGGCGCGCCCGCGCCCGTGACGGCCTATGTGGCCACAGTTTCCAAAGGCGCCATGTTTGCGTTGCTGTTGCGATTTTTCTACCAAACCCACGGCGCAAGCATCGGCCCCGTTTTCTTGATTTTCAGCGTGATTGCCATAGCCTCCATGCTGGTCGGAAACCTGCTGGCGCTGTTGCAATCAAACGTGAAGCGAATCCTCGCTTACTCCTCCATCGCTCATCTCGGGTACTTGCTGGTGGCTTTCCTGGCGGGAGGCCGGTGGGCTGCTCAGGCAGTGGGGTTTTACCTGGTGGCTTATTTCGTGACGACTCTGGGTGCCTTTGGCGTGGTGACCGTGCTCTCGGATGGCCAGCGGGACGCGGACGCCCTAGAGGATTACCAAGGCCTGTTCTGGCGCCGGCCGATTTTGGCCTTAATCTTTGCCCTCATGCTGTTTTCACTGGCCGGCATTCCGTTGACCGCCGGATTTGTCGGCAAATTCCTCCTCGTCAGGGCCGGAGTTTCTTCGGCACTGTGGAATCTGGTTATCATTCTGGTGGTGACGAGCGTCATCGGATTGTTCTATTACCTTCGCGTCATTGTGGCTCTGTTTGGGCCGCCTGAGCAGGCCTCGGAAGCCGAGCCGGCGTTGCCAGTTCTTTCTGTAAGTAGCGGTTCGGTCCTGGTGGCGCTCACGTTACTACTTGTCTGGCTGGGAGTGGATCCTTCCTTCCTGCTGAGCGTGATTCAAAGAGCGGTGTCAAGCGTCAAGTTCCTGTAATCCTTTTACCATACGCCGCCGAGTTGTTGGGTGCCAGCGCCCTGTGTGGAAATTCGCCGCTGCGAGATCGAACCCCTTCATTGCCAACATCCCCGACGGCCTCTGCGCGCGGCCAAAAGGATTGCACACGTTTCGTTGCTCCATGCATCCTTGACTTATTCGCCCACAGGTCCAAATTCTTGCCGACCCAACGCCTTCGTTGATGAGCCAAGGTTTACACGGGTCCTGGTGGGTTATGAACCCTTGCGCGTCGAAGGCCGAGGATGACAAGAATCGAAATGGACGGCGCAGCTCTGAAGAACTTTGGCGTGCGGGTGACCCAACGCAACGGGCAAGGGAACGTACTATAATAGGTTTGAGAGATACCGCCGCGCGGCGAAGCCTTGTCGGAGATCAAGGCAAACGTAGCTGCTGAGGACCAGACGCATGAAGACGGAGACCATCGTTACGGCCATCATTTTCTTTGGGGTGGGCTTCTTGGCAGGATATATCTACAAGACCGACCGGATGTCCTCGGTTCCGGCCGGCGCGACCGTGGTTGCAGCGAGCGTCAACGCCGCCTCCACAGCCACCTCGAGCCAGGGCCTGCCGCCCGGCCATCCGCCGTTGAATGAGGCCGCGTTGATTGACAATCTGCAACAAGAAGCTGCCGCCAACCCAACTGATCCGAAGATTCCTCTTCAACTGGCCAATTATTGTTACGACAAGCACCTCTACGAGCTGGCCATCAAGTGGTATCGGAAGACGCTCGAACTCGACCCCAAGAATGTGAATGCCCGCACTGACCTCGGGACCGCGCTGTTTTATTCCGGGCGGCCAAGTGACGCAGTTCGTGAATATCAAAAGGCTCTGGCGATTGACCCGAACCACGAGCCGACGCTGTTCAATATGATCGTGGTGAACGCGGAGGGCTTGCACAACGTGAAGGCCGCCCAGCACTACTGGCAGGTTCTCCACGATCGAAATCCCAACTATCCCGGACTCAACCGCCTGGAGCATGTCGTGCAGGAAGGGTCAAAATCTTAGGCGGCGAGGCATCCTCGCGCGCCGTGGAGCCGTCACAGAATTGTGATTGATTTCTTATCTTCCATCCTGGATGCACTGGTTGCCGTCACGCTCATCTGGGCGATTCTTAGAGCGTTGAAAAACCTCTTCAGGGGTCCCGCTCAGACGTTTGTAGGCGCGGGCAAGAGTCGCAGTCCGGCGCATCCCGCCGCCGGCGGCCAAATGGTTCGCGACCCTGTCTGCGGTATGTTTGTCTCGACGGAGCTTTCCCACCGCCTGCAGGAGGACGGGAAAACGGTCTATTTCTGCTCGGAAAAATGCCTGGAAAGCTACCAGAAGAGCGCGACCAATGCCTGAGCGAAATGGATGTTGACAACCGTCGTGGCAAACATATAATCATCACGCGGCCGGTGGAAAGCCGCGAGCTGCTCCCTGGAAGATGAACCATACGAACAATACGTCGGCCCCCGTGGTGCTGAGCGTAGCCGGGTTTGATCCCTCGGGCGGCGCGGGCATCGCCGCCGACCTCAAAACCTTTGCCGCGCACAACTGTTACGGGGTGGCGGTGATTACCGCGCTGACCGTGCAGAACACGCGCGGGGCCAGCAAGGTCGTGCCGGTGGATCAGGCGGTGCTGAAAGAGAGCCTGCTGGCGCTCTTTGAAGAAGCGAACATCAAGGCCATCAAGATTGGCATGTTGGCGAACCGTCCCAGCGTGGAGGTGGTCGGCGAATTGATGAATGCGCATCCCGGCCTGCCCGTCGTGCTCGACCCCGTGATCCGGTCGGCAACGGGCACGGAGCTGCTCGATTCCCCGGGTCTGGAGGCGCTGCGGAGTTCGCTCTTGAGCCTCGTGACGGTGGTGACGCCGAATCTGTCCGAAGCGGCGGCCCTGACGGGGTTGAAAGTCGAAAGCGTGGAAGGCATGAAGACGGCGGCGGCGAAATTGATTGAACTCGGAGCTAAAGCCGTGGTGGTGACGGGCGGACATCTGGAAAAGGCAGTGGATGTTTACCTGACGGCCACCGAGGGCGAGACGTTCGTCGCGGACCGCGTGAAGCCGGACAACACCCACGGAACCGGATGCACCTTCTCCGCCGCCATCGCCGCCAACTTGGCGTTGGGCCGGCAGTTGCGCGATGCCGTCATGCTCGCCAAAGCCTACGTCACCGAAGCCATCCGCAAAGCCTACCCTGTAGGCCCCGGGCGCATTCCCCTCAATCACCTTTATCGCATGCAGCAACCCCAACGCGCCATCGAACACGTCCCGCCTGTTCCTGAAACGGTTTCCTGAAGCCACATATCGGAATGACGCTGCCCAGCGCAGCACATGTGCGTCGCTTTTACGATTCACGGCATCAGATGATCTTTAACTTTTTCCCTACGCTCTCCAGAATACCGAGGGCGCGTGTCAGCTCCTCGCGGGTATGCGTGGCGGTGACAATGGTGCGGATGCGAGCTTTGCCGTGCGGGACGGTCGGAAAGCCGATGCCCTGCGCGAAAACGCCTTCTTGAAAGAGCTGGCGGGAGAATTCGTGCGCAAGCGCCGCGTCGCCGACGATGACGGGCGTAATTGGAGTCTCACTCATGCCGGTGTTAAAGCCGAGCTTCTTGAGGCCGTCCTTGAAGAATCGTGTGTTGGCCCACAGACGCTCGATCAGTTGGGGCTCTTCTTCGAGAATTTCAAACGCCGCCAAGCACGTGGCGGCGACCGACGGCGGATGGGAAGTGGAGAACAAGAATGGCCGGGCGCGATGATAGAGGAACTCGATCGTATCGCGGGTTGAGCAGACGTAGCCGCCGAGCGCGCCGATAGCTTTAGACAAAGTTCCGACCTGGATATCCACGCGGCCGTGCAGGTTGAAATGGTCCACCGTGCCGCGGCCGTTGCGGCCCAAGACGCCGGAAGCGTGGGCGTCATCGAGCATCATGATGCAGCCGTACTTTTCCGCCAGCGCGACGAGTTTTGGCAGCGGCGCGATGTCGCCGTCCATCGAAAATACGCCGTCCGTGATGAGCAGCTTGTGGCCGGGGCGCGCGGCAATTTCCTTCAGGATTTTTTCGCAGGCGTCCAAGTCCTTGTGGGGAAAGACCTTGATTTCAGCGCGCGACAGACGGCAGCCGTCAATGATCGAGGCGTGGTTGAGCTCGTCGGAGATGATGACGTCCTCGCGGCTCAGAATGGCGGCCACGGTCCCTGCGTTGGCAGTGAAGCCGGACTGAAACACCACGGAGGCTTCAACATTCTTGAAGCGGGCGATCTTTTCCTCGAGCGCCAAGTGAATGGTCATCGTGCCGGCGATGGTGCGGACGGCGCCCGAGCCGACGCCGTATCTCTCAATGGCTTCGATGGCGCGCGCTTTGAGCTTGGGATGCGTGGTCAGTCCCAGGTAATTGTTGGAGGAAAGATTGATGACCTCGCGGCCGTCAAAGCAGGCGACGGGAAGCTGCTCGCCTTCGAGCACGCGGAGCTTCTGATAAAGCTTTTGGTCGCGGAGCTTGTTGAGCTCATCGGTCAGATATTGGAGCTGGGCTTTCGGCATAGCGGAAAAAGGCCGGCGATAGCCTCGGACGAGCGCAAAGCGCCAATCAACAACGCATCATACCACGGACTGTTTGCGTACAGGAACGCCCGGCTCGTGCCCCGGGTGTCGCATGCCAACGGGAATTGAAAGAATCGCTGGAATTGTGAATGGGGGAGCCAGCGGTTAAGCAGAATGGCAGGGACAGCTAATGGATAACTCTCACGACCGCTATGGCCACTGCTAAGACCGCAAAGCCAATTCCCATGACCCACTGCGTAGTGCGTTGGGAATCCCTCAGCCCTTTAACGGCCTCGCTCAGCTTTACAACATCCTCCGTGAGGGTTTTTAGGGATCGTCCCAACTCGGAGAGGCTCTGGGCTTCCAGGGTGCGCAGGTAATCCTTATCGGCCCGGGGAATCTGGCCTTCTTTTTGTTCCCGTCCGGGTTGGAAGGGGCGTTTGACCTCCACGGCGAGCCGGTAAAACTCGACCGTGCAAAATGTCGCTTGGTATTCCAATGTGAGGCTTCGGGGAGCAGCGTTGTAGAGGCCAAGGACCAAGACACCATCCCACCCCGGATCGATTTGCAGGCCGGCCAACATCACGACGCCCTTCCGAGTATAGTAGGACTTTATTCCGATGTGACCAGCAATTCTGCTGTTTAACTTAACATGCTCGTGGGTTGTCACCAGCGCGAAGACGCCTGGCTGCAGACCGCGCTGCCTCTGCTGGATAAGTCAATTTCTGTTGGCTCGTTGCTGATCAGGAGCCGTTCCCCCACGCGCATGTCGTAGCTCGCGGCCTCAAGGCAGGACTCGGAGAAATTGTCAATCGCCAAGTCACCCGACTTCATTGCCTCTCTAATCTCGCCGTCCGTCATGAGCATGTCTGGTTCACCCTACGCCTATTTTCGCGTTACATTCGCCCACCGTCAAGAGATTCTTCCGGGAAGAGCTTATCACGGGATGTCAACCATGTGGATACGACCAAATGAAGGGAGACTGATTGCAGCAGGCGGCGGACTTTTTCGAGGAGCTGTTCGGCGAGCTGCAATCGGCGCGAAGCTTGAGGGCCTGCTCGAAGTGCCCGACGATATCAAATTCCTATGGCCATATCGGCCAGGCTGTCAATTGGGAGAGATCAACGCTCTGGAAGGTAAGCCCGCAAAATAGAGGGGGAGTCGCCACAAAATCGCTTAACCTTTCAGGCTGCGCAAAGGCAGGCTATCCGTTCGCTAACTGAAAAGGTTGGCTCCTCGGGCAGGACTCGAACCTGCAACCCTTCGGTTAACAGCCGAATGCTCTACCGTTGAGCTACCGAGGAAAACGGCTAGCCGTGAAGGTGATGGACCGGCGGTTTTCTCAGCTCGGATTCCCGCGAACTCGCTGCGAGGACAGCCGTCTTTCTGCTTGGGGAGGTTTTTCGCAGATGAGCCGATCTGTTAAATTTTCTTCTGTTCTTCCTTGTGCTCGTCGGTGCTTGTCATTCCTCCACGGAGGGCATCCTTGAACTCCCGGATTCCCTTGCCGAGCCCTTTGCCCAGCTCAGGTAATTTCCCGGGTCCAAAGAGGACTAACACGATCAGCAGAATGAAGAAAAGGTGAACTGGCTCCAGCAACCCATCCATTGCCATCTCCTTCCTACGCCAAAAGGCGGACGAGCCACTTACGCCTTTTTCTCTTCTTCTTTGTGCTCGTCCGATGCCGCCATCCCGCCGCGGAGGGCGTCTTTGAAATCGCGAATTCCCTTGCCGAGCCCTTTACCGAGTTCGGGCAGTTTTCCGGGCCCGAAGAGAATCAAGACAATCAACAATATGAAGAACAGGTGGATTGGCTGCAGCAACCCGTCCATGGCAATCTCCTTCCGGCGCGTCAAACGCCGCGCTGGCTACCCAGTCATTATAGCGCAATCCATTGGCCAGATATAGTCAAGTTTTCCTTCAGGTTGTGTCAAGCATTTGTCAGTTGAGCAGGGCGAGCGCACAAGGCTTCGAACCAATTCGTTCCGCAGCGCGCGATTCAGCGGCGGAGCCTCAAGAGACGGCGCGCGCCATGTCGCGTCCAGCGCATGCCCCAGCGTTTGAAGCGACGACCGATCACCGTCTCGATGTTTTTCTGCATGGCTCCTGTGCCATGCGTCAGTAAAGGGCGAGCCTGGGGGCTGACCTTGGGCCGCCGCCGACCCACGGCGGTGATCACCTCGGCCTGTCGCCTAGCTCAACCATTCCTGGCGGGCTTCCTCGCTCCGCCTATCCGCGCCCACCCGCCTGCGCAAGGACCGCATCAGCGACTTCACCCGCACCTGCCCA
>JAJYNF010000184.1 GCA_021786455.1 Acidobacteriota bacterium | reverse complement strand
CCCCGGATCACCGCACAACAGAGGTTAGCTCGATGTCAGTGCAGCTAAGCGGCAAGCCGTTCTCACGCTCAATTTGGTTGAGCAGAGATCTCAGGTCGGCGAGCTGTGTCTCTATGTCTTGGGGCATGATGAGGCGATCCCCGGGCAGAAACTCCGTGGTCGGTTTGTAGGCCCTCTCCACATCAGGGGAAACGCTGGGTAGCTGCCGGACTCGCCCCATAAGCGCTCGCCGAACGGTGTCCACCTCTTTTCGATAGTTGCTGTCGTATTCGTTCGCGAACTGGGGCCATGCATCACGATCATTTGCTTCCAGGCCTTGCCGTCCTTCTGGCTTGCCCACCAGTGCACGTCCTTCAGATGGCTCTGAAGAGCCCGGTAGAGGCGGTAGATGAGGCTGGTCGCGTCAGCCCGAATTCTCAGAATTTCCGCGTCAGGGCCAGACCTCGGAGGCTCGCCTAGAGCACGCCTGTTGGCGCGGACGAACTCCCTGTTCAGCTCCTCAACTTCCGCCATTAGCTCCCGCGGAAAGAAAACTGTTGCGATTCGAGCGTCCCGTAGCGCCATCTGACCTTTACCGCAGATTGTGGGATTCGGGTCCAACATGCCAATCACGACGCGGTCCACCCTTCGCTCGGCAAGCCTGCTGGCGCAGGGAATCTTGGGATGACTCCGTGTCGTACAGGGCTCTAAAGTCGTATAGACCGTCGCACCGGAGAGGGACTCATCTCTCAGCTTTTGCTCCAAAGCCACGAATTCCGCGTGGCAAGCTGGGCTCTCCCCACGGTGCGCCATAGCAAGGACTCTCTCTTCCTTCACAACGACGACCCCCACCTTTGGGTGGATGCGATCGTCCTCCGGCACGCTCTTCCGTGCCTCCTCCACTGCGATTCGGGCGAACTCCATATCCTTGCCGCTGTCCGTTGCCATGATTGGAGCAATTCTAGCACTATCGGGGGACGTGCCGCGTCACTTGCGTGCGGCCTTGGCCGCGGCGTGCTCGAAGACCATCTCCCCTTTTTTCAAGTCGGCGTCCGCCTCGACCGTCTCGCCCGGCAGGATTTCTCCTTCGAGGAGCTTTATCGCCAGCGGATCCTGAATCAGCCTCTGGATGGCGCGTTTGAGCGGCCGCGCGCCAAACTGGGCGTCGTAGCCTTCACGCGCCAGCAGTTGGCGGGCGCGGTCGGTGAGCGTGATGGAGATTTTACGCTCGCCGACGAGCTTCTTCAGATTTTCGAGCTGGATATCAATCACCTTTTCGATCTCCGCCTTGCCGAGCGGATTGAAGACGACGATTTCGTCCACGCGGTTCAGAAATTCGGGCCGGAAATGCTCGCGCAGCGCAGTGTGGATGCGTTTCTTCAATTCATCGCTGATTGCGGCAACCCGAAGGTCGCCGTTGTGGTCGTCGCTGCGGCTCAGCGCGTCATGGATCATCTGGCTGCCGATGTTCGACGTCATGATGATCACCGTGTTTTTGAAGTCCACGGTGCGGCCCTTGCCGTCGGTCAAGCGGCCTTCGTCGAGGATTTGGAGAAAAATGTTGAAGACGTCGGCATGCGCTTTTTCGATTTCGTCGAAAAGGATGACGCAGTACGGCCGGCGCCGAACGGTTTCCGTGAGCTGGCCTCCCTCTTCGTAGCCGACGTAACAGCTGGTCGCGCCGATCAGCCGCGCGACCGCGTGCTTTTCCATGTATTCGGACATATCAATGCGGACCATGGCCCGCTCATCGTCGAACAGGAATTCCGCCAGGGCGCGAGCCAGCTCTGTTTTCCCCACGCCCGTCGGGCCGAGGAAGATGAAGCTGCCGATCGGACGCCGGGGATCGGAAAGCCCGGCGCGGCTGCGACGAACGGCGTTCGCGACCAGGCGCAAAGCGTCATCCTGTCCGACCACGCGCAGGCGCAGGCGATCTTCCATCTTGACCAGTTTGGCCATTTCGCCTTCGAGCATTTTAGTGACGGGAATGCCGGTCCATTTGGAGACGATTTTGGCCACATCCTCCTCGGTGACTTCTTCCTTGAGCATCCGCGTCTCTTTGGCTTCGAGCTTGGCGTTGGCTTCCGCAAGCTGCTTTTCGAGCGCGACCAGCTTGCCGTAGCGGATTTCCGCCGCCTTGTTCAGGTCTCCCTCGCGGGTAGCGCGCTGCTCGTCTATCTTGGCCTGCTCGATTTCTTCCTTGAGGGAGCGAATGCGGGTGATGGCTTCTTTTTCGCTCTTCCAGCGGAGCTTCAGTTTATCGGACTGCTCGCGAAGCAGGGACAGCTCTTTGTCGAGCTGGCCGAGCCGCTCCTTCGACGCGGGGTCGTCTTCCTTCTTGAGCGCCTGTTTTTCGATTTCGAGCTGGGTGACGCGCCGCTCGATTTGATCAATTTCGGCGGGCATCGAGTCAATTTCAATACGTAGGCTGGACGCCGCTTCGTCTATCAAGTCAATCGCCTTGTCGGGCAGGAAGCGGTCGGAGATGTAGCGGTTCGAGAGCACCGCGGCCGCGACAATGGCCGAATCCTTGATGCGCACGCCGTGATGGACCTCGTAGCGCTCCTTGAGGCCGCGCAGAATGGCAATGGCGTCCTCAACCGAGGGCTCGCCCACCAGGACCGGTTGGAATCTTCTCTCGAGCGCCGCGTCTTTTTCGATATACTTTTTGTATTCGTTGAGCGTGGTCGCGCCGATACAACGCAGCTCCCCGCGAGCCAGCGCCGGTTTGAGCATGTTGGAAGCGTCAATTGCCCCTTCGGCCGCGCCCGCGCCTACCAACGTGTGAAGCTCATCAATAAACAGAATGATTTGGCCGTTCGATTCCTCGATTTCTTTGAGGACCGCCTTCAGGCGATCCTCAAATTCACCCCGATACTTCGAGCCCGCAACCATCGCCCCAAGATCCAGCGCCACGATGCGCTTGGATTTGAGGGGTTCCGGAACGTCTCCGGAAACGATCCGCTGGGCAATTCCCTCGACGATGGCCGTCTTGCCGACGCCCGGCTCGCCAATGAGCACGGGGTTGTTCTTCGTCCGGCGCGAAAGGACCTGAATGACACGGCGCACTTCATCGTCGCGGCCAATGACGGGATCGAGCTTGCCCCGGCGAGCGAGCTCGGTCAGGTCGCGGGCGTATTTCTCCAACGCCTGGAATTTCGCTTCCGGATTTTGGTCGGTCACACGCTGCGTCCCCCGCACGGCGACCAGCGCCTTCAGGATTGCCTCGTGCGTCACTCCGAGCCTTTTGAGGAGCTGACCGGCCGCGTCGCCGGTTTGTTTGGCAAGAGCCAGCAACAGGTGCTCGGTAGAGACAAACTCGTCCTTGAACTGCTCCGTCTCCTGAAAGGCGCGGTCAAAAACATTCTTGAGGGCCGGCGACAGAAAGTGCTCCTCCGCGCCGCCGACCTTGGGCAGGGCCTCGATCGTTTTCTCAGCCTCGCGCGATACGACCGCTGGCTCGACGCCCAACCGCTCAAAAATGGCGGGAACGATGCCGTCAGGCTGCTGGGCGAGGGCCATCAGAAGATGCGCCGGCTCGAGTTGCTGGTTGCCGTATCGCGAGGCTATCTCTTGCGTCGCCTGGAGCGCCTCCTGGGCTTTGATCGTAAACTTGTCGAAACGCGTGGCCATAAATGCTCCTTAAGTTTCATGAAGGGACCCTCCCAGCCCTCTCTCCGCTAGGTCCCACTGTCAAAAACTCGCAGTCCTACAGATATCAATTCTGACAGCCGAACTCAAGCAAGCGGAAGCTTTCTTCGACCGCCTTCTCTCCTGGGGAGAAACATCAGGCCGCGCCAGCTAAAGCGTTCAGCCGACGCGGCCCGACAGGTGTCCATCGCGGACTGCTCAGTTCGAGAGCACCCGCTCAACTGTGCCCCCGCAGCCCTTTAGAGGCTTACTCGGCGCCGGAGATTTTGATGATCTTCGGCTTGGCCTCCTCTTTCTTGCGCAAGGTCAAGGTCAAAACGCCGTCCTTGTACTCTGCCTTCACGTTGTCGGAATCCACCGAAGTGGGCAGAATGAAGCTACGGGTGAACGAGCCGTAAGAGCGCTCCACCAGATGGTAGTTCTCTTTCTTGACCTCGTTTTTGAATTTCCGCTCTCCTTTCAAGTAGAGCGTGCCATCCTGGATGCGAGCCTCGATGTCCTTGGGATCAACCCCCGGCATTTCGGCTTTGACCACGACACTGTTGTCCGTCTCAAAGATATCCACCGCCGGAGACCACCCCTGAAGCCCGCCTTCACCTTCATCAAAGAACCGCGAGAACGTCTCATTGAACACGCGGTTCAGCCGATCCTGTGCCGTTACCAGGTCTCGGAATGGTTCCCATCTAACGATCGCCATGTTCTTAACCTCCTAGTGATTTGTGTTAGTCAAGTAGTATTACAAAATATTAGTGTAATAATGTCAAGTATTTTTTTATTATTTATTTTCAGCAACTTATATGTTATCTATGGCCTAAATGAGCATTTTTATATCTTAGGATATCCAATCTAAGCAAATGAATTCTTAGGCCAATAAATGCTCTTCAAATGAAAGTTTGGCGATGAGGTTAGGTTCAAATTAATCGCCAGCTAAAGCAGACGTAAGCTTAATTGTGTAAAAGGATGGAGGGTGTAAGTTGGTTACGCTGGGAAGCGAAGACCAAATCCTATGAAAGGAGACTTACACCCCGATGGGTAGGGTATTCCGATGGGCGGAGGAGTTTCAACACTGGGCCGAGAATCTCAAGGAGAGTTTTAGGGAGACGTGTACGGGCAGACAAAGCTGGCCTGGAAGGCGTTTCTGGAGGAGCAATCGCGGCGGGAGCGGGACCGGTACGTGGTGGCGAAGAGCTCCGAGCGAGCGCCGGGGAAGCGACGGAGTTATCGCAATGGGTATTACGTGCGCGACCTGCTGAAGTGGCTGGGGACACTACGTTTGCGGTTGGCGCGGAGCCGTGACCGAAGTTTTCGACCGCCGGGGATCGGGCGGTTCCAGCGGCGGGCCGAAGAGGTGCTGATGCTGATTCGGGAGGCGTTTCTGTGGGGCATCTCGACTCGGCAGCAGGCGGTGATGTCGGCACGTCTCTTCTGCACCCTCCGGCAGAAGCGATACCTGGCGATGGTGAAGCGGATCGAGCAAGACTTGCCGGAGCTGCTCAGCTTCTTCGACTTTCCCCGGCGCCTCTGGCGGAAGCTCGGCACCACCAACGTCATCGAGTGGTGCTCCGTCGATGTGCGCCGCCGAACGCACCCCAGGGTCTGCTCCGTCAACGCCGAGAGCGCGGATCGGATTATTTATGCCATCTTCAACGGCTACAACGAAAAGAACGAATGGCGCAACCGCACCCTCCGCCTTTTTACACAAGCAGCTTGACGTCACCCGAACGCAACACTACCTTGACAATCCGCGAGCTTTCCGATAGTTTGCGGATTCACTGGCGCGTATCGTAAGCTCGCGCGAGAGGGAAAATTGCCTCGAAAGCAACTGGTTACCTTAACGACGGACTTCGGGGATTCCGACCACTTCGTCGGAACCATGAAGGGCGTTATTCTCAATATCAATCCCGAAGCTGTTATTGTGGATTTGTGCCAGCAAGTCGGCTCCTACGACATCTTCGAGGCGGCGTACACGCTGGCGCAAGCTTACAAGTGTTTTCCAAACGATACGATCCATCTCGTCGTCGTGGATCCCGGCGTCGGCTCAAACCGGCGGCCGATTCTGGCCCGGACGATGGAGCATAAATTTGTTGCTCCCGACAACGGAGTTCTCTCTCTAGTTTACGAGCGCGAAGAGAATATCGAAGTGCGACACATCACGGCTGATCATTATTTCTTGAACCCCGTCAGCAGCACCTTCCACGGCCGCGATATTTTTGCTCCGGTGGTCGGATGGCTGAGTAAGGGCGTGGACGCGGACAAGTTTGGCGAAGTGATCACGGACTATGCCAAGTTCGCCTCGCCCAAGCCCAAATGGATCAGTGAAAACCTGCTTAAAGGTGTGGTGATTAAGCTCGACAAATTCGGCAACATCATCACCAACATCACACCGGCCGACGTCCCGCAAATTTTTGCGGAAAATCCGCCGTCCTTTCGTTTCATTCTGAACGAGAACGAGGTAACTCGCCTCAATCTTTCCTACTCCATGGGAAAGCCGTCAGAAATTTTCGCCATCGTCGGCAGCTCAGGCTTTATTGAGATTTGCACGAATCGCGGCTCGGCGGCAAAGGCGCTCAAGGTAGCGCGAGGGGTTGAGGTAGCCGTGATGATTGGCGCAAGTGCGGCCTAACCTTTGCGCCTGAAAAGCCGGCAGCGCGGAGCTCCGCCGTTTCGGAAGTCTTGGCGAGAGGCGGTGGGCAAAGGCATATGAAAGTTACATTCTTAAATGGCTTGACGGAGAGTTTTTCACACTATTGCCGCAGGGTTTCCTTCGTTTCTCTTTCTTGCCGGTTGGAGGTAACCGTTCCAAGCGGAATGACGCGCGGTTCTAGGCTGCGGTGACCTTGCATTCCGGGTGGTCTTGCGACAACGCCGGTGCTTGCCCGCTCTTATCCAGACCAGAAGGTTCGCGCGCTCTCTTGCAGGCCGGAAACCTCTCAGGGCCTCCGCTAAAACTTCTGCCCGCCGTGCGGCGAATATTTCGTCAGCACGGCATCGAGCGGACGGGCTGGCGCGGGCACTCCAACGGCATTCTTGAAGAGAATGTCTTGGGTGGTGACCCGCCGTCCATAAAGCTGCCGGTCGGCCTTCTCGTCTGGCTTGATCACGGCCCCGCTGAGTGACAGGCCGGCGAAAACACCACGCGATCGCGAGTAGCTGAGAATCTCAGTGTGCATCAGCGCCCCGGTGGAAGCTTCCGCCCGGCGTCCTACCGGTCCGGCGGCAGCGGCGGCATCCGCGCCCAACTTGACCTTCCCCCTGAGAAGTGTCCGCGCGCCGTCGGCATTCATCACCACCAGCACCACATCGGATGACGATCCTCCAATCTGAAGGCCGAAGCTGCCGCCGCCCAGCGTGAACATCGCGGGAGGTCCCCACGGACCGGTACCGCCGCGCCGGCACACCAGGGCGCCCTTCCCAATGCTGCCACCAAAGACAAAGGCGCCTTTCAGGTAACCGGGCACTACCGCGACGCAAACCGCCGTGTCGAGAATGCCTTTGGGAATGCTCTGGTCCGGAGCTTTCATGATGGCGCTGACCACCTCCGCGGCCCGCTTCAGGCGCTGGGCAGTGGTTTCGGCCACGGCCGCGGAAGTGACCAGCCCCGTCAACAGAAGACCTGCCAATAAGTATCGCATTTTCACTTTCCTCCCTCGCAGCCGCGCTTCAGAACAACCGCTGGCCGCGCCTTCGGAGTGCTCTTCCTACTCACTGGTCTATTTTGCCACAGACAACGCAAAGCGTGACTGAAATCCTTGGCCCACAGAGGTTGTCGTCGCTGACAGTCGCTGACGCCGGTTGCTGGCCGCGTTCGCGCTGCGCTAGACTTAAATTGTTATGCGAGCCATGGTGCTGGAAAAAAGGGCGCCCGCCGACTCAGGTCCGCTGGCGCTGCGCGATGTGCCGTTGCCGAGTCCGGGGCCCGGCGAAATTCGCCTGCGCGTTCGGGCCTGTGGCGTTTGTCACACGGATTTGCACGAGGCGGAAGGCGATTTGCCGCTGCCAAAACTGCCGATCATCTTGGGCCACCAAGTCGTAGGTGTGGTGGACGCGCTCGGGCCGGGTACGAGCGATTTCCGTGAAGGCGATCGAGTCGGAGTCCCGTGGCTCTATTCAACCTGCGGCCAGTGCGAATATTGCCTTCGCGGCATGGAGAATTTGTGCGAACGCGCGCGCTTCACGGGCCTCCACGCGGACGGCGGGTACGCGGAAGCGATGATCGTGCCGGAAAACTTCGCCGTACGGTTGCCCAAGAACTATACGGACCTCGAAGCCGCGCCGCTATTGTGCGGAGGGATCGTCGGGTACCGCGCGTTTCGTTTGTCGGGCGCGCGCGCGGGGGAGCGGCTGGGGCTTTATGGCTATGGTGCCTCGGCGCACATCGTATTGCAGGTGGCACGGTATTCCGGTTGCGAGGTTTACGTCTTCACTCGCGCGGAGGCTCACCGCCAGGCGGGCAAGGAATTGGGCGCCGAATGGGCGGGCGGCGCGGAAGATGCGCCACCGCGCCCGTTGGACGCGGCCATCATCTTTGCGCCCGCTGGAAGACTTGCGCTCGATGCCCTGCGCGCCACGCGCAAGGGAGGAGTGGTCGCCCTAGCGGGAGTCACCATGAGTCCAATTCCGCAAATGGATTACAACCTGCTTTACCACGAGCGTGTATTGCGCAGTGTCGCCAACGCAACGCGGCAGGACGCGCGCGATTTCCTTTCGCTCGCGGCGGAGATCCCGGTGCGAACGGAAATTGAAACCTTCCAACTGGAAGATGCCAACCGCGCGCTTCAGGCGGTCCGCCACAGCCGCTCCCCCGCGCGC
>JAJYNF010000100.1 GCA_021786455.1 Acidobacteriota bacterium | reverse complement strand
CTCATCATGCCGGAAGTGGCCATGGACGGCCAGCTCAAGCTGAAGCAAGCCAAGGTGCTCTCGATCGGCGCGGGCGGACTCGGCTCGCCGCTGGCGCTCTATCTGGCCGCGGCAGGCGTTGGCACGTTGGGCATGGTGGATTTCGACGTCGTGGACTTTACCAATCTCCAGCGCCAGATTATCCACGACACCCACGATGTCGGCCGCTCCAAGCTCGAATCGGCGCGCGACACGATCCGCGACATTAACCCGAGCGTCAAGGTGATTACCCACGAGACGCGGCTTACTTCTGAAAACGCGCTGGAGATTTTTAAGGACTACGACATCGTGGCCGATGGCACCGACAATTTCCCCACTCGCTATCTCGTCAACGACGCCTGCGTGCTGCTCGGCAAGCCCAACGTTTACGGTAGCATTTTCCGCTTTGAGGGCCAAGCGTCGGTCTTCTACGCCGAGCAAGGCCCGTGCTACCGCTGCCTTTATCCGGAGCCGCCTCCGCCGGGCCTCGTGCCCAGTTGCGCCGAGGGCGGCGTGCTCGGCGTGCTGCCGGGCATTGTCGGCTGCATTCAGGCCATTGAGGTCATCAAGCTGATTCTTGGAACCGGTAAGCCGCTGATCGGACGCTTGCTGCTGTTTGACGCCCTGGGCATGAAGTTCCGAGAACTCAAGCTTCGCAAAAATCCCGAATGCCCGGTTTGCGGCGAGCATCCGACCATCACGGAGCTGATTGATTACGAGCAGTTCTGCGGCATTCGCGGCGAGGAGCAGGAATACACAACATCGGTTCCGGAGATCACCGCCCGCGATCTCAAGCAGATGATGGACCAGCAAAAGCCATTCGTCTTGATTGACGTTCGCGAGCCGCACGAGTACCAGATCTGCCGGCTTCCGGGCTCCAAGCTCATTCCGCTCGGTGAAGTCCCGCGCCGCATGCACGAGCTGAACTCGGCCGATGACATCGTCGTCCACTGCAAGATGGGCGGCCGCAGCGCGCAAGCCGTGGATTTCCTGATGAAGTCCGGCTTCCGCAAAATCCATAACCTGAAGGGCGGGATTCTCGCCTGGGCCCGCGATGTGGACCCGAACGTGCCCACCTATTGATCCCGAAGCACGTCTCGACGGGCGCGAGAGACCGGTTCGTCCTCTGCCGCACGCCTTTCCCTTCCGTGGCGACGGCACGACGCTTGACGCACCGGCGGGCCTTCGGTCTTTTCTCCGTGCCCTCTGTGCCCTCCCTGGTAAAAGCGTTTTTGTGTTCGAACCCACCGCATAGGCCGCCGCGCAACCGAGAGGATCGCGTTCGCGTCGCAGCCCCGCCGCGCTCTTCGTGTTGGCGCGTGCAAGCCATCCCGAATCTCCCGCGTCCGGCAATTTTCTTGACTGCCCCCATCCCTTTTGGCAATCTGGATATTCAGCGCGAACGGCCTATCGCCGCTTGAAACATTGGCCGCGCTCGAACGTCCGCCGCGGGACGCCGTCTCACAACGGCAGGGGGAAGTGACCCGTTTCCCAGGGTCTCAATGTTGGGCGTAAGGGTTTTTGAAATCAATTTGCTCGAGGGAGGTTCAATATGGCACGAGTGGCACGCGAAATCGTCCAAAAGGCAGGCGTGGATGTTGACAAACTTGTGGACCTGCTCATCCGCAACGCGTCGGCGGAACTGACCACTTATTACTATTACACCATCCTGCGCGTCAATCTGATTGGCCTCGACGGCGAAGGCCTGAAAGAGATCACCGAGGACGCGCGCATCGAGGACCGCAACCACTTTGAAGCCCTGGTGCCGCGCATTTACGAGCTGGGCGGCAAGATTCCCGACGACATGAAGGCGTTTCACGATCTTTCCGCCTGCCCGCCGGCCCATTTGCCCAAAGACCCGACGGACATCAAGGCCATGCTTCAGGTCCTGGTCAGCGCCGAGCGCTGCGCCATCGCCGGCTACAACGCCATTTGCAACATGACCGCCGGCAAGGACCATCGCACCTATGACATCTCGCTCGCCATCCTGCACGAAGAGGTCGAGCACGAAGCCTGGTTCAGCGAATTTCTGGGCGAAGGTCCCTCCGGCCATTTCCGCCGCCAGGGCACCGGCTTCCAGCGCAATTCGCCTTACGTTTCCAAGTTTCTCATCCAGTAAGGGGGATGACATCCTGGGGTGACGACGCCCCTCGATCGGCGCTAGAGCAAGAGCCGCGACTTTATTCCGTAATCGTCTGTCGTTGTCAAAGGAGGACATGATGGCGCTTAAAGTAGGTGACGCCGCCCCCGACTTCACCCTGAATTCGTCCACGGGCGAAACGCAGGGCGAATTCAAGCTCGCGGATTATCGCGGCAAGAACGTGGTGATTCTCTTTTACGCCCTCGATTTCACGCCGGTCTGACAGAACGAGCTGTCGGCCTTCAACGCGGACCTCGCGAAGTTTGCCGCCTCAAACGCCCAGGTCGTGGGCGTCAACACGGACACGGTTTTTTCCCACATGGCTTTTCAAAAATCTCTCGGAGGGATCAAGTTTCCGCTGGCGACCGACCGCTGGCCCTACGCTAACGTCGCCAAGGCTTACGGCGTCTTTCCGCCCACCAAGCACGAAATCCCCTTCGTCAACGACCGGGCCATCTTCGTCGTTGACAAGAACGGCCGCATCGCCTGGGCGAAGGTTTACGAGCTTCGCCAGACACCCGATGTCGGCGAAGTACTCGAAGCCGTTCGCAAACTGTAGCCTTAACGGCCCGCCCGACCCGCAGGCGCGCGGAAAATCACGGGGAGCCGTGGCGCTCAAGAGATTGTCCCCGGCGGAGGCAACGTCTTGTGCGGAAGCGCCCACTTCCCGTAACATGGCCTGGACGATCAGCATGTCCCTGAAAAAGTTCGTGGCGAAAACGGCTGCCGGCACGCTGAGCGAAATCGGCTTTTATACTCCTCTCGCGACGCATGTGTTTGGCCGTCTGCTTGGCTATCCGCCGCCCGATCGGGTGATCAACAAGTCCGGGAAGCACGGAATTCCTGACATCCGGCTGCGTTCTCAGGAGGACGGGTCCGAGTGGGCCGTCGTCGAGGCGAAGATTGACGATCAGGACATTCGCGATAATGGCAAGAGAGCAGCCATATGGCACGACCAAATTCTGGAACACGGTTACGTCACCCCGGAGACCTACTACGTCGTGCTTTGCGCTCCGCGCACGTTTTACGTTTGTGACCTTGACGGCCAGCTTCTCGAGACCCTCCACATTGAAGAGGATCACCTTACCGATCCCAAGACCGGCGACCGATTCCCGCTCTCCGATAAGGCATTTCGGGAGCGGATGCACGTCATCACCTACGCCGCGTCCCTCGAGCGCCGCCAGTTCCAATCCTTCCGCGAGGGCAATCTCAAGAGCGGCCACATCCCGCTCACGCCCGAAACCCTACCACAGCTCCAACTAGCCTTTGCTTACGCGATCGAGAAGCTCAGCGAATATTGCCGGTTTTGCTTCCGCGAGTTGCAACGGGAGAACTCTGAGGCGAAGGAAGAGATACGGAAAATTGAGCAAAGGCTCGAGGATATCGGTTCCGGGCCCGTCCGTTTGAGGGCCAAGCTGAGGTACAAAATCCTCACCCTGCGAGCCAAACACCGCGTAGCCCTCCAGCTCTTTGAGGACGACTACGACCGCTTCAAGCACGACCAGACCTACGCGGGGACGCAGAAAGAGGAGCATTTTGAGGAGATCTTCTGCGCCAACACGGCCTATGTTGCCCTAAGCCGGCTCTTCTTCGTCCGCATCTGCGAGGACTCCGGCCTGACTACCCGCAAGATTTCCAACTCTGGCATCAAGGTCTGGCGCAACTTTGTTGAAAACATCAAGGAGCACTACCAAGACCTCCTCGACGTTGCTTTCAAGGACGTTAGGCATATCTACCTCAGCCTGTTCGAGCCCACTGTCTTCGACTGGTTCGGCAAGATGGACGGAAAACTCCACGACACCCTGGAGCGCATTCTTTTCCGCCTCAACGCCTTCAGCTTTCGGGAGATTGACCGCGATCTGCTCGGGGCCATTTACCAGTCCTTCCGCCCTCGAATCGAGCGCCGCCGATTGGGAGAGTACTATACGCCGGATGAAGTCGTGGACTTCATCCTCGCCGAGACCGGCATTTCTTCCGACCCGGACATCATGCAGAAGAGCATCCTGGACCCTGCGTGCGGCTCGTTTACTTTCGGAGTGCGAGCGTTACAGCCGTTGCTCCGCGCCGGCTCTCGGCTGTCGCCCCAAAACCAAATTGACCTCGTTCGCGCCTGCCTCCGAGGTCAGGACATCAACCCATTCTCAGTCTTCCTTTCCCATCTGAGCATCCTCTTCGCCCTCCTGGACGTTTACCTCGAAGCCAAGCGCCAGGACCCCCAATTCGAAATCCGGCCCTTTGACGTCAAGAACAGAAACTCACTCACTTGCGGCGTCCCCGCCCCCGACGAAGAGAGCCCTGCCGACGAGGCGCTGCAACTCACCGAGGAGATCGAACCGGCTGACTACGTTGTCGGGAATCCGCCCTTCGTCCGCAATGAGCGTATCCCGGCAGGTGACCGCGCCGTATTGGACAAACTCTACGCCAGCCTCCAGGCGGGCAACACCGACCTCGCCAGTTATTTTCTCTATGCGGCCTTTAATTACTGGATGAAACCCGGCGGCGCGCTGGGCATGGTTGCCCCTCTAAGCATCGCCAACGCCCGCATGGCTACTGAGCTGCGCGGCTTCTTGAACAAATTCGAAATCTCCGCCGTTGTCTCTCTCGAGTGGCTGAGGCTGCGCAAAGAGATTTTCAAGCGCGTGGACATCGTTCCCATGCTGGTTTTCGCGCGCCGTGCGCCCGCCGCTCCGTCCCACCAAATCCGTATTATCACCGGCCTCGAGAGCCGCGACGACCTCCGCCGCTTCATCGCCGACCCGGCCTATGCGGCCCGGCATTCCTCGGCCATTGACTTTCACAAATGGTACTCATTAAGCCCCACCGGGGACTGGCCGGTTGAAGTCACCGCTGACGACGTGCCCATCCTTGAGAAGCTTAACCGCGCTGACAAGCTTTCCTCCGCCGCTCATGCGGCCTACGGAATCAAGCTGGGAGCGAGTGCTCGCGCCACCAGCCCCTATGACGAATCAAAGATCGGCGAGACCGCCCTCCCTTTCCTCAAGGGCCAGAACATCTGCTCCTTCCACTGCGATTCCGAAACCCAGGAACTTCTGCACCTGGATAAACTCGCTGGCGCCAGCGATGCCAGCCTGTGGGCGAACTTGGATTTCTACCGAAAGAACAAGGGCAAGTTCGACGACGACGGCCTCGGACGCAAAGACCTTAAACACGACGGCTTGGCAGGCTTCAATAGCCCGACGGACACCCGCTGCTGCGCATTCCCCGGCGTTTACAGAACCATTTCGGGAGGGTGGTTTTCTCCTCTCGAATACGCGGTTCACAATAGTGCGCTCGTGCTCCTTCCCGCGAAATTCAGCGCCCCTGTCACGGCAGCGATCGCCAACTCCCGTGTCTCACGCTACTTCGCCTTCCTGCTGTTGCGTTCGGCGGTGATTCAAAGGGCTCACTGCACCTTTTACCCAAGAACCTTCGACAATCTGCCGTTTCCCAGGCTCGGGCCTCGGCAGGTTCGCAAGCTGCACAAGCTGGCCGTCGAAGCCTCGGAGCTTTCCGCCTGCGCCGCCATGAGCATGACCGACCTCTACCTTGAGATCACGGGAAAGGTCGAGCGGTTCACCAAAGCCGGCTTTTTGGGGATTCGTCTGGCCGAAGGCTTGGAAGAAGTTGACCGCGAGGACTTGACGCCGGGCGACGACCCTCAGCTCGCCTTGACCTTCAAGCTTTTTGAGGCGCCCGACCCCGACCTGGAGATGCTGGCGCGCGTGGCGCTCCTGGCCGGAGACGAGGACAGCTTCAGCGCCGCCGACATCGAAAATCTTCAACTCCCCGCCGACTCCGCCGCCCGCAAGGAACTAAGCGCAAAGCTTCGCCGCTATGCCTCCGACCTCAAGAAAACGCAGGACCGCGTCCTTGCCATCATGGAAGAAATTGACGAGATCGTCGCCGACGGCCTGAATCTCACGCCTGCCGAGCACGATTCCGTCCGCAATCGCTGTCGGGAGTTTCCCCTGTCAATAACCGTCGAGCGCCCCCGCTTCGCGTGGAACCCGGAGCGTAAGACACAAGCCAGGCGGACCTACCGTGCCGGCGAGAGATTCAAAACTTGAGGTCCGTCGCCCCCGGCCGCTTGGCTGTAGCGCCGCCCTTCAGGACGGCGGGGGGTAGTGCCCGCCTAAAGGCGGGCACTACGGGCGAAGTCCGCAAGGCGCTGAAACTGCTGAAATGATCGCGTGCCCCGGCGAACTCTCCCTGAAAGAGCCCTCTGTCAACGCGCTTTTCAAGCACTACAATTCTTCCCTCACCCATGCGCCGCCCGCATATAATGCTTATAGACATGACTCGCATGGCCGGAATTTTCAGCAGCGACGCCGCGCGGGCGTGGGTTGGCCGAGCGGCGTGGGCGATTTGCGTTCTCTCGGTCATCCTTCTTCCGACGGCCGTTTCATTGGGGCAAAGCGTGGAAGTCAAGCCAAGCGCCTCGGGCGCGATTCCCGCCGGCACGTTGCTCTATCTGCGCCTGGAGACGCCGGTCAGCACAACCGCCTCGCGCTTGTTAGAGCCCATCGCCGCCGAAGTTGCGCGGCAGGTTATAGAACCGTCTTCGGCCAAAGGGGCGTCGCCGCGCGTGGTCATTCCTGTCGGCGCGAAGGTTCAAGGATACATTCAGACGCTGATTCCCAGCTCAAATCCCTCCGACCGAGCGGAGATGATGCTTCGTTTCGATCGGCTTGAACTCCCTGGCCACGCGCCCATGCTTCTCGCCGGCCATCTGAAGCAAATTGAAAACGCCCGTGAAACCGTCCAACCGAGCGGCATGATTGTGGGCGTTTTGTCGAGCGAGATGCCCGCCAGCCTGCTTGAAAGCGCGCTGGCCAAACTCGGCAAAACGCATCCACAGATTGGGCCTGAACTCCAATCCGCCAGCCGCCAATGGCTCGAGCCGGCCAACACGGCCATTGGCTACGCGGCCGGAACGGATATGGTTTATGTTCTTGACCAGCCGCTTCGCGCGCAGGGCGATTTCCCTCCCGCCTTTGCGCCCGAATTAACGGCGCGCCTGGCGGGGACGGTTCAAACCGTGTTGGCTCACGCGCCACAGCGCGTTTCGAGCAAGACCGGCACGCCGGGCGATCCTATCAATCTCATGTTCATCGGCAGCGAGCCGCAGCTCCAAACCGCTTTTCATCAGGCCGGATGGAGTCCCGCCGAAAAGATGAATAAGCAATCCATCTGGGACGCGGCGCGGGCCATGATCGCCGATCAAGGCTATCATCAGACGCCGCTCTCTACCCTCTATCTGTTCGGTCGGCCGGAGGATTTGGCCTTCGAGAAGATGCTCAACACCGTCGCCAAGCGCCATCATCTTCGCCTGTGGCGGAGCGGCTTTCGCACGCCCGGCGGTAGAGACGTCTGGCTTGCCGCCGGCACCCACGACGACGGCATTGATATTCATCCCGGAGTCATCTCTCACGCCATCGCCCCCAACCTCGATGACGAGCGCAGCCAGATTGGCGCGGACATGGCCGCCACCGGAAGGGTGGCTGCCGAGCAGTTGGTTGTGCCGCCGCATCCCCTTAGCACCGGACTGACGGCTACCGGCGGCCGTTGGCAAACCGACGGCCGCATCTTAGTCATCAACTTCAAACCGGCTTCCGGGCCGGCCGCTCCGCCCTCGGCGCCTTGAAAGGAATATTCCATGGCATCTTCGTCACCATTCATCTCCCGCGACGGTCGCTTGGCCGGCAAGATTATTGAAGCCGAAATCAAAGTCTCGGTGGACCCTGGCCAGCCGCTGCCTCTAGCCTGCGCTCTTTACGCGATTGAGGACGAACAGGGGGTTTGGCTCTGCTCCTATTACAGTTACAACCGAAGCGTGTTCGATTACCTGCCGCAGAAGGGCGCCGTCGTGGACGAGCAAAACCTAGGCATCGCCTTCCATTCCAGGCAGTTTGTTCCGCGCGAACAGTATGCGCCCGCCCTCTGGGAAGAGTATAAGAAGAACCATTGGATGGCTTACAGCCGCCACGATTGAAAACGATAGGCCGCGCGGCCTCGAGGGATCGGCTGGCGGGCGCGGTCACGGAGCGGCGCCCCTTGTCAAATCCTCGCCAATAGAGTATTTATAAATCGGATGAATAATTTTACATGGACAACCTCTACCGCCGGACGCTGATTCTCGACCTGATCCAACACGAGCCGGTGGACACCCAGGCGGAACTCTGCCAGAAGCTGGCGCGCCACGGCGTTCACGTGACCCAGGCGACCGTCTCGCGCGATATCGAAGAGCTGGGCTTGATTAAAGGACGCCAGGGTTACCGCCTTCCCGACGCGGCCGCCGCGGCAGACGCCGCCCCGCAACCCGCGCTGCCTGTGATTTTGAAGGA
>JAJYNF010000121.1 GCA_021786455.1 Acidobacteriota bacterium | reverse complement strand
CGCTGCACGCTGCAGAAGGTCGGCGCTGAACCGGCAGCGGCGCCGAGCGCGAGCACGTCGGGGACGTCCAAACCTGTGAGTGATCCTGCCCCGCTTGCGACGGGTGTGACGGAGCCGAAGAGCTGGCCTTTTTCACCGGCTCGGCGCGCGATGACGATTTGAATGCCTTCCAGAAGCTTGGCTAGATCTTCTGCCTCGGTTTTCTCTTTCGCTTCGAGTTTAAGAAACTTGAGTCGCTGTTGCTCAATCCACTTGCGATTCTGCGGCGTCGCAGCCGCAGCCAACTTCCGAGGCAAAAGATAATTCCGGCCGTAGCCGTCCGCCACCTGGACGGTTTGCCCGCGGGCGCCGAGTTTGTCAACGTTTTCGAGTAAAATGACTTCCATGTATCAACTCCCTCGCATCGGACTGTCGAGCGGCACCGCCCCCGCCATCCAGTAGCGCCCGCTTGGCTTTCGGATGCCTCCGCTCGAGAAGGTCGCTCCCTGCCGCGGCGCCAGTGACTCGGATAACTAGAGCTCAGAAGCAAACGGCAACAGCGCGATATTCCGCGCCCGCTTAATAGCAACCGTTAGCAAGTGCTGGTGGCGTGAGCAGGTGCCCGTCAGTCGGCGCGGCAGAATCTTGCCCCGCTCGGATACGAATTCTCCGATTAACTTCAAATCCTTATAATCAATGACGCCAATCTTTTGTTCGCAGAATTTGCAGATTTTACGCCGGCGAAAAAACTGACGCCGCCCGGCACCCGGGCTCGTCTCGCGTCGCACACGGCGCTCAGTGGTTTCCGGGGCGGGTCGCTGATTTTCCATATGTCATTCACTCCTTGGTTGGGCCTCTTGCGTGGGAGATTCGCCCTCTAACTCCGGAGGGCCGGCGGCAGCGCTTTTAGGCTTTGGCTTACGCGTTTCCTGCCGAGCCAGGCGAGCCTTGAACTTAGCAGCCCGCTGTATCATATCATCCACGCGGATCGTCATGAACTTCAAGACGGAATCCATCACCTTGAGACGCCGTTCGAGTTCGTGAACCGTAGCGCCATCGCCTTCAAAATCCAGTCGGACGTAGATCCCCTCACGTTGCTTATGCACACGGTAAGCAAGGCGGCGGCGCCCCATCCTTTCCACTTTCTCGACCTTCCCGCCCGTGGCAGCCGTGATACTTTCCATTTGGGTCACTAATTTGCCCGTCTCTTCCTCGGCCATATCGGGTCGGACAATCACCATCAGCTCATATTTCGCCATAAATCCTCACGATTCCTGTGGAAGAACCCGACGGTTGAATTGCGTCATCGCCCTCTGGGGTCCTTCCTTCAAAAGGGCGCGGACAGCATCCACGCCGTGGTCCACGCATTCCGCGACAGCCTCCAGATCTCGCTCGCGGAAAGGCGTCAGAACATAGGACGCCAAATCATGGAGCGGGGGATTGGGTCCAACACCCATCCGAATCCGCAAGAACCCGTCCGAACCCAAGGCTCCGATGATGGATTTCAGGCCGTTGTGTCCCCCAGCGCTGCCTCGGGCGCGAATCCGCAGCATTCCGAGGGGGAGATTCACGTCGTCCAGCAAGACGACGAGATCGTTTTCAGCTAAGCGGCGCACATCGAGCAACCGCGCCACCGCAAGGCCGCTTAAATTAACGAACGTCTGCGGTTTGGCGAGCACCACCGGCTGCCCCTCGAATTCGGTCTCTGCCACCAAAGCCTGTGATTGCCGACGTGAAATGTCCACCCCGCAGATTTCCGCCAGCCGGTCAACCGCCATAAACCCTATGTTGTGTGGCGTCAAGTAGTACTCATAACCGGGGTTTCCCAATCCGACAATCAACTTCACCGGAACCCCATCCCTTTCGCGACCGAAAACCCGTTCCTTAACTTCGCGCCTCCAGCAGAGTCTCAGGATTCTTTGCCGCTCTCCTTCTTCGCCTCGCGCTTGCCTTCCTTCTCGCTTTCAGCTTCCGCTTCGGAAGGCTCCTCTTCGGGCTTGCGTTTACGGATAAGTTCAGGTTCGGCGGGCGCGGCTTCTGTCGCTTCGGCGGCCGGCTTCTCTTCCTCCGCCCGCGGCGCGATCACGTGAGCCACAACGCGCTCGGCGTCGCTCAAGACCCTGACTTTCGAACTAACGGGTAGCTCGGAGACGCGGACGCTCTTCCCGATGGCCAGGCCCGAGACGTCCATGGCGATATGGTCTGGGATGTCGTCAGCCAAGCATTCGACTTCGACTTCACGTAACACCGTCTCAAAGATTCCACCCTGCATCTTCACTCCCTGAGGCTCGCCCGTGAATTGGATGGGGACACGTACTCTCAGCCGGGTGTTTAGCGCCACGCGGATCATATCCACATGGAGCAGATCCTCACGGAGCGGTTCCATCTGCCAGTCGCGTAGCATGACCCGTGCCGGAGCCTTGCCGTTCACTTCTAAGGTAAAGATCGAGTTGTGGCCGGCTTCGGAGCGAAGGATACGGAGAACTGCTTTGGGATCAACGGCCACCGGAATTGCTGGGCCGCCTCCACCATAGACGACGGCGGGAATCCTTCCGGCGCGGCGCAGCCGCCGATTGCTGTTCTTTCCAAAGTCCTGACGAGGTTCCGCTTGCACCACAAAGCCTTCACTCATAACCTATTCGCTCCTTCACCCCGGCGTGTCTGAGCCGGCCATCGCTCAGGGGACCTAATCATATAAAAAGCTTGCTCACCGAGGTTTCCTCGTAGATGGATCGGATAGCCTCTGCCAACAGTCCCGCCACGCTCAGCACCTTGATGCGCCGGCATTTTTCAGCTTCTAGCGTGAGGGGAATCGAATTGGTAGCAACCACCTGCTCGATGGGTGCCTCCGTCAAGGTGCGGACCGCGTCCCCGGCAAAAACGCCATGAGTGCAACACGCGAAAACTTTTTTCGCCCCGTTATCCAGAAGCGCTACGGATCCTTTAGCCAGCGTCCCGCCCGTGTCTATGAGGTCGTCCACAATCAGGCAAGTCTTGCCAGCCACATCGCCGATCACGTTGAACACTTCGACAACGTGGGCATCCTCGCGGCGCTTGTCAATGATGGCCAGCGGAACGCGCAGGCGCTTGGCAAAAGCGCGGGCACGCTCTACGCCTCCGGGATCGGGTGAAACCACGACGAGATCCTTGAGCCGCAACTTGGCGAAATAAGCAACGGTTACAGGCGTCGCGTATAAATGGTCCACGGGGATGTCGAAATAGCCTTGAATCTGCCCTACGTGGAGGTCAAGCGCAAGCACTCTGTCCGCGCCGGCGGAAGTGAGAAGGTCGGCCACCAGCTTGGCTGAAATGGGCACCCGCGGCCGGTCTTTGCGGTCTTGGCGCGCGTAGCCATAATAAGGCATCACCGCGGTAATGCGATACGCGGAAGCGCGGCGAAGCGCGTCCAGAATAACCAACAGCTCCACCAAATTCTCGTTCACCGGCCGGCAAGTCGGCTGAACCACAAACACATCGGCGCCGCGAACGTTCTCCTGAATCTGCAAACGGACCTCACCGTCCGGGAAGCGGTCAACCCGCATTTCGCCGACCGCGATGCCCAACCGCGCGCAAATCTCGCGCGCCAAGGAGGGATGGGCATTGCCCGTAAAGAGCTTGAGCGGATGGTCTCTCCGGCCTTGCATCTTCATAACCATGGTACGCGACGCTGCTCCGAGCGTGGCTGGGAGGCCTGGATTCGAACCAGGGTTCCATGCTCCAAAGGCATGTGTCCTACCACTGGACGACCTCCCAAGCGCATTGAGAGACTTCAACCTTGCAATGGCTCAAGCACACCTCGGGTCACAGCACGCTTCCTCCCAGAAGAACTTAAGAGCACCTAGAAAACTTGCCGTCGTTAAACAGCCGTCGCCAGTAGCCCGCGCGAGATAATGTTCGAGTCTCAAAAAACTTCCACTCGGGCGGAATATGCCCGCGCGCAGCAGACATTTGTTTGGCGGAATCGAAAACAGCGTAGAGCGCTGACCCGGTACCCGTCAGCAGTGCAGTTTCGGCTCCGGCCTGGATGAACCGGCGCTTACATCTCGCCAGTTCTGGCCACTTCGCGAAGACGACCGGCTCAAGGTCGTTTTCGGCCGGTCCCCATTTCAGCAAGGGGAGCAGTGACCGCGTGCCAATCTTCTCCATGTTATATCGGGTTGACGCGTCCGTCAATCCCGAACTGAGCCATCTAAAAGCTTCCTCGGTCGAAACACTGAAGCCTGGGAAAACTACCAGGCAGCGGCGTGGAGGCAAGTCGGGCAGCGGATACACCTCTTCACCCCGCCCGCATCCGAGCACTCGCCCGCCCAGAAGGAAAAGAGGAACGTCTGAGCCGAGAGCGACCGCCAGCGCGAGCCGCTCGTTGAGGCCGAGGCGGTCGCCGGTCAGATGCTCCAGCGCTAAGAGCGTCGCAGCAGCATCGCTACTGCCACCGCCTAGACCGGCACCCGTCGGGATTCTTTTTTCCAGTCTGATCCGAATACCCCGGCGATCGCGGAGCGCGCGCCTCCATGCCGACGCTGCTTGATGAATCAGATTTGCGGGGCCCGTCGGGACTTGCGGGTCGTCACATTGGAGGTCAAGGCCGTAGGAATGGGGATCAATCTCTACCTCCAAACGATCGGCCAAAGCGATGGTTTGATAAATGCTTCGGAGCTCATGATAGCCGTCCACGCGGCGGCGGAGCACCCTCAAACTCAAATTGATCTTAGCGAAGGCGCGGACTCGAACCAGGCGTCTCAAAGGCACAGAATCGTAAGGGTCGGATCATCCCAGCGGGCGACGAGATTTAATTGGGGCTCGCCGCAGGCTTCTTTTTCCCGAGCGCGGCATTCAAAGTGCGAAGCTCCTTGCGAACTTTCGCGGCGTCCTTGGCGCTGAAATCGCTGGACACCGAATGGTGCCAGTCCTGGAGCGCCTTTTCCCACTGAGAGCGCGCCTCCTCCTTCATCCCGAGCTTCAGGTAAACGTAGCCCATATGCATTCGGATGGTCGGATCGTCGGAGAGCAGGCGGACCGCTTTCTCGAGTGGACCGCGGGCCTCATTGTAACGTTTCAATTTGTAATAGGCCCACCCGAGACTGTCCAGGTACGCCCCGTTGTTGGGTTTGAGGGAAACCGCCTTCTTGATATACTCGAGTGACTCGTGCAGGCGAACACCTCGGTCGGCCAGCATATAACCGAGATAATTATCTGCGGCATCGTTCAGAGGATCTTGGTCCAGGACCTTCTTGAAGGTCTGTTCAGCCAGGCTATATTTCTTTTCGCTGTCATAGACCGCGCCCAGCATGAAGAGGGCATACTCCCGGTCTGGAGGTTTCGAACTAAGGGCCATCGCCTTCTGCACTGCTGCCTCAGCGGCCGGATAGCGCTTGTTCTGTGAGTAAATCTGCGCCATGGCCAGGTACACTCCACGGTCGCTCGGAGAGCCATCAAGCATCTTTCCCAGGATGCCGATGGCGCGGTTGAGGTGACCCTGCTCGCCGAGAAGCGAGGCCCGCAGCATCTCGAGCGAGCGGTCCTTGGGATATTTTCCGATGGCCGCGTTCAGCTCCTCCTCAGCCTGCGCGGGGCGATGGGCTAGCTGGAGGGTTTCCACAATCAGACTTTCGCCGCGAGGTGCGAAGGAACTCCCTAGAGCTATGATCCGGCGGAACTCCGCTATGGCTTGGTCGTACTTTTCCTCGGAATTGTCAATCAGCCCCAGGCGCTCCAGGAAGAGCGCGCGATTGCTCGCCGTAGCCAGCGCGTACCGATGCCCCGAAGTTCGAGTTTGCTGGAGAAGTTGATTTAGCAAGGCAATGGCTTGGTCGTCTTGGCCGACAACATGGTCGAGGATTGCGGTCTGGTAGCTCACGTCGAGATTGTCCGGAGACAGTCCTTTGGCGCGAACCAAGTTCTTCCGCGCCCGGTTAAAATGCCCTTCTTCGCGCTCTAGCTCCGCCAGCCGCACATAACTAGCCGTATCCTCGGGATCGCTTTTCAGAAGCTGCTCGAGCTGCGCCCGTGCCTGACTGACCTGCCCGCTGGCGAGGAGGGCCTCGGCGTAAGCCCGGCGGATATCCTGATTATTGGGGTCTATTTGTAGCGCCTTTTGATAGGAGGCCTGAGCGCTCGCATAATTCCCCACCTGTGCCTGCGCGTAACCAAGCATTCCTAACAAGCCCGGATCCATTTGATTGATCGGGATCTTCTTGAGGAGCTGGATCGTCTGGTTGAATTTGCCGTTTTCAGCGTAAAGTTGGGCGAGTTGATAAATGGCGGCGCTGGAATCAGGGTGGTCATTGAGGACCCGCTGGAAAATTGCCTCGGCTTTGACTGGCTGATTATTGAGTTTATAAAGACGCCCTAAAATCAGCGCGGACTCCAGGTCCTTCGGGTCAAGCCGCGTGACGGCCTTGTACTGCCGAATGGCCTTCATAAGCGTCTCGGCAATGCCCGCGTTCGACTGCGGCTGGCCGAGGCTCTGAGCGTAAATACGGGCCAGCAAGCGGTGAGCGTCCACATCGTCCGGGTTGACCTTGAGCACGTCGTGGGCTTCCTTAATCGCATCGCCAATGCGGCTGACGCGCGCATAAAGCCCCGCGAGCTCAACCTTTAGAAACAAGGAGCTGGGGTCCGCCTGAATAGCTTGCTGGTACTCCGAAATCGCTCGCTCGACATCACCGCTTCGGTTGTAAATTCCCGCCAGCTCCGCGTAGCGCCGCGCGAGCATGTAGTGGTAGTAAGCAGCTGCATGATCTGCGGGGCCCGTGGCCTTTGGCCGCGAGTTGGCGGCGGAAACAGATTGTGCGGCCTGCCTGGAAGACGGTTGACCTGAGTGGCTCGGAAGCCGAGGGGGATTCATCTGCGCGGCGGCCAGCCCCGCGAACCCCAATAACATCGCGCCCAGCCCAAGCGCCCATCGTCTTTTGTGTTGAGTCATCCTGCCGTTACCGCCTTTGGCGTGTTCTCTTCTGATCTTAATATACATTATGCCATGTGTCCATTGGCGCGTCAAAGCTTTCCGGGTCTGACGTTCCTTCGATGCAAAGCAGAGAGGTTACGATGCCACCCATAAACCAACTTCCTGCTGAGACCGGCTTCGGTAACGCGCTGGACTCCCTTCGCGCGATAGCAGCGAAGCCGCGGCCCATCATCCCCCCAAACTGCGAAATGATCTCGATCCCAAGCGGACGGCGCCCGACCCGCAGCCGACCCCGCGCGCATGCAGGCCCCTCTGGCGAGGGGCCTTTCATTGAGGTTTGCTCATCCGCTTCTCAAAATCGCTCCGCTCAGTCCCGTCTCAGAAGACATGCCTGGGGCTTTGAGAAACGGCGTTTTAGCATTACTCATGCAACAGCTTCCGAACCCGGTCAAGGTGAATTCGATTATTCAGAGGGCTCGGGAAACGGTGCCTTGCCCCCGGTCACCAGATTTTTTGCACAGAGAAACCATGCCGATGGCCCGCGACTCAGGCTTGTGACGAAGGCCCTTGCGCGCCGCTGCCAGTCAGATCTGGGGAAGGCTTGCTGGCCGACATAACTTTCGCTTTTAACTCTTCAATCTCCTTGCGCAACTTCGCTTGACGCCTTGAAAGGCTCCAGGCATAGATCATGAAGAGCAGCCAGAGAAAGCTGTATGCGAGCGCGAGGTAAGGGTTGACTTGGTTGAGCATTTTAATTCTCCATGGATGCTAGCGCGAGGGTGCGGCGCATTTCGCTAACTTCTCTTCGCGCCTGGGCCAGCGCCAAGCGTTGGCGCAACAAATATAGGAACAAGCAAAGAAAAGCTCCCCAAGTGACCAGCAAGGTCGCCAACATGCGGGGATCAATGCCAGAACCCGGTCCGCCTAGGATCACCGGCTGTGGGTGTTGAGTTTTCCACCACCGAATGGCCATGTAATCAATGATGACGTCCACAAACCCGATGACTCCCACCACCGCGCAGAGGTTGGCAGCGCGGCCCGGGTTGATCAAGTAGCCGCGAAGCATTAAATACGCAACGTAGAGAAGCCAAAGGAGAAAGGTTAAGGTCAGCCGCGCGTCCCATGTCCACCAAATGCCCCACACCGGCTTCGCCCACAGCGGGCCGGTGATAAGCACACCGGTGCAAAACACGAAGCCGACCTCCGACGTCGCGTGGGCCAGTTCATCGGCAAAGCGCGACCGCTTCCATAAATAGACGACACTGGCGAAGAAAATGATGATGAAGCCGGTGAGCGCCGTCCACGCGGAGGGAACATGAATATAAAAAATCCGTTGTACTTCACCCATGGTCTTCTCTTCCGGCGCGTAGAGGAAGATCATGTGGAGCGCCACCAGAAACCAAGCCAGCGTCAAAACGAGATGAACACCCGGCGGAAATTTTTTCATCGTCAACCGTCCAACGTCAGGCTCTGGCGGATCACGCTCCAGGTTTCAGCAAGGGTTCAATCAGGTCCGCAACCGCCTTGGTCCAAGTTTTTCGTCGCGAACCTCCGTCCCCTGACGACGGACTACTCCTCTATAACGTATTCAAACAGCAAAAAAGATATTACCGCAAAGACCAGGCTGATGCCGGCAACGCGCAGGATACCCGCTGAGG
>JAJYNF010000343.1 GCA_021786455.1 Acidobacteriota bacterium | reverse complement strand
CCGCTCCGCCGACCAGACCTAACCGAACGGAGCGCAGCCGCCGCGCGCTTGAAGCCAGCCGAAGTGCTTCGCTCAGGCTTTGACGGGTTTCAGCCGCGTCGGGGTCGCCGTAAACGACCTCGAAGCCGTGGCCCATCTGCTGGAGCGTGGAGGCCCAAGCATGGGTTGCCACCAAAGAGCACGAGCTAATCATGTCACCGATGGGATTTTCGGGCGTCGCCCAAAGGACCGGGACGTCAGGCCAGAGCTGAGCGAGCGTGGGCGCCAGGCGGCCATCCCCCATTGTGGTTTGCAGCAAAACGATGGCGCTGACTCCGTGTTCGTTACACGCAGCCACTGCCCGCCGCAACGAAGCGTCGTCAATCGCTTTTTCCGGGGCCTCAAAAATGGGGAGTCCGGACTCCGCCAGGCATTGGCGAACACGGTCGTCCATCTGGCCGCCCCACGCCATGTCAAAACCCGGCCGACGCCGCCCCACGAAAATTACCCCTACCATGGAGGCGTCACTTGGCCTGGTCCAGGCTTCGTAATTTGTTTTCGCGTTCTTCTCGATTTCGTGGGTCGCGGTGCTCATGCCATCCCTCCCCAAAAACTAAAATACGACGCGAGCCAAAACACCCGGCACATTCGCGGGGAAAGTTGCTGGGCGGTCAGCGCCACGCTCGAAACAGGTCCATCTGTTGCCCGCGTTCCGCGGCCATGCGGCGACGAGATGGGTCCAAATCTGATTTCTCATGAATGATAGCGCCCACGGCGGCGGCGAGCCCGCGAGGGTCTTCATTTGACGCAAACGACACGTTCCGCCCAACCATCACCCCACGCACATTGGCCCCTGCCTTCATGCCGGCGGAGAAGTCGTTCAGAATGGATGTAGGATCCTCCCGGGCCGGACCGCCTAACATCAGAATCGGCAAAGTGGTCGCCTGTGCGACGCGCTCGAACTCCGGCACATATGAAAGCTTAAGGAATGTTCGGGAAGAAGATTCTCCCAGTGCTGCTGCCGCGCCTGCGTCGCGCACCAGCGTTTCCACCGTCTTGACCGTTTCGTAACCCCCCGTCATCTTTTTTTGGACGCTCATCGGTTCCACGAAGGCATACAAGTCCTCGCGATAAAGCTCCGTAATCGCCTGCGCGCAGTCGCTGATGGCGTTGATGGACCGCGCGTCGGCCGGGTCTAGCCGATACATCATTTTCCCACCGTCAAAATTCATCCGCTTGAGTTGGCGGGCAGTGAAACTCGTGAAGCGGTCGTCAATCTCACCCTCGACGCCGGCGTGTCCGCCGCGGTTCATGCACCCAATCAACACCTTGTCATCCACAAGCGAATCACCGCTGGATTCGCGCACCAGGGCGTTGACGATCAGCAAATCTTCCATGAAGTCCGTCGTGCCCATGATGCCGTCGCACCCCGGCGCGGTCAGCACGCGCAAGGCTCTGGCCAAGTAGCCGTGTCGGTCTCCCATGCCCAGCGGGTCGGCCCCAAGCTCCGTGACTCGGCGGCCGGGGTGATCGGTGGCCAGGATGACCAGCCTTCCGTCAAGCGTCAGCCGCGGTCTGCGGCGTCGCCTCAGCGCCTCGGCCAGGATGACCTCGGGCCGGTCAACCCTAACCTCCGTGATCGCCGCAAAGAGTTTCCTCGGAAAATATGCCTCCGGCGAGAAGTGAAATTTCCTTTCTGTGCCAACAGTTTCCATGAATTTCGCCTTGGCTCTCTGGGCGTGGCGGTTGCTTGATTAAAATCCTTGTCACGCCCCCAGCCGCAACGCTTGACAAATTATATCAGATATCAAGCGTTACGCCGAGCGGTTTGGAAACACTCGCCACCGCCGCGGCCGGATGATTGGGCGCTGCTCTAAATCCGCGGTGTGAGGCGAGCGAGAACCACGGTTCGAGCGTCACAGCCGTTCGCCCGAAAGCAAGCCATCGTTAGCGAGCTCTCAGCACCCGATCCCGGCCCAGGGCGCTCGGTCAGGCTACTGACGGGCGTGGGCGCCCGGCTTGCGAGCGAATGGAGACGGTGGCGGCTTCGATCCCAAGTGAACTCGCCCGCGCGCGGATTTCGCCTGCTTGCTTGAGTGATTGGACAACGGCCATGCATAGGCCATTGAAGGCGCGGCGGACCGTTCCCTTATCGGCCTCGTGGCTGCTCGGGTCGCCGTTGCCGACGCCAATGATTTTGCCCGGCCCCGAAACCCGGAAGGTGATTTTGTTGTCGGCGGTCGGCACCAAGCGCCCCTTACTGTCCAGCACATGAACCTCCAGCACCGAGACGTCTTCCCCGTCCGCCGCAATCGCTGGGCGGTCGGGTCGAAGAAGGAGCTGGGCTGCCGGACCGGTCGTCTCGCGGCGGGCGGCCATGACCACACGGCCATCTCGATAACCGCGAGCTTCGAGCGCCCCGGGCGAGTACTTCACATTCCAGACCACGTGGGAGTTTGGTTTTATCTCCTGCGTGCCCAGACTCTGCCCGTTCAAAAACAGCTCAACCTTCTCCAGGTTGCTATAGCACCAGACGGGAATTTCCTGCCCCTCTTTGCCCGCCCAGTTCCAATGAGGGAACAGATGGAGCACCGGTCGGCCGCTCCACCACGCTTGATAGTAATAGAAGTTGTCTTTAGGAAAACCGCAAGTGTCCAGAACGCCGAAATGCGAGCTGATGCACGGCCAGCCGTAAGGAGTGGGCTCGCCTCGGTAATCAAACCCCGTCCACACGTGGCCGCCGGATAGCCAACGGCGCGCGTCATACATCTGCCACCATTCTTCGGCCGTGCTGGCCCAGGGCGGATGATTCACGTCATAGGCGCTGACGTAGCCCTTGACCGGATCGTTCGCATAGATACCCCGCGTTGACACGGTGCTGGCAACCTCGGTTCCGACACAGGGCTTGTCGGGAAATTTCTGATGAAACTCGTCCATGGAGGGCAAGTTGTAGTTGAACCCCTGAACATCAACTACCGCCGAGATCCCGTGGCCCCAGGCTCCGTTCATTGCCTGAGTAATCGGGCGGGTTGGATCCAGACGGCGAATGAGGCGCTTCATGGTGGCGCACATGCGGGCGCCGCGCGCCGTGCCTTGCTCCGGCTCTTCGTTGCCGGTGGACCACAGCACCACGGAGGGATGGTTGCGGTCGCGGCGAACCATTCGACTCAACTGGCTTAACCCCTCCCGCGAGGATGAGAACATGCGAGTTTCATCCATGACCATCATGCCGAGCCGGTCGCAGGCGTCCAGCAGCTCCGGTGTCGGAGGATTGTGCGACGTGCGGTAACTGTTCGCGCCCATTGCCTTCAGCCGCTCGATCCGGAAATACTGCAACCGGTCGGGCAGTGCCGTTCCGACCCCAGCGTGGTCTTGATGGTTGCAAGTCCCTTTGATTTTGACGGGTTCCCCGTTCAGAAAAAATCCCTTGTTGGGATCGAAGTGAATCGAGCGAATTCCGAAGGCCGTTTCGTAGCGGTCCATCAAATGGCCCTCCGTGCGAAGGGTTGAGGCGAGCCGGTAGAGGTGGGGGTGATCGGGCGACCAAAGATTCGCACGGCGCAGGGTGGCTCGTTGGAACACCTCACGGCGGCCCCACGGGGAAACGGTGGCAGACGCCGGCCCGACCGTGGCCCTACTTTCGCCGTCGTCGTCGAGAACCTCCGACGTCAGTTGGACGCTCGCCTCATCGTCGCTCTCGTTGGCTACTTCGGTCCTGATTTCGATAACAGCCGTTTCGCCGTTAACTTGCGAAGTCACAAACGTTCCCCATTGGGGCACGTGGACGGTGTTCGTTTTTACCAGCCAGACGTGCCGGTAGATTCCCGCGCCCTCGTAAAACCATCCTTCAAACTCCGTGGCGTCCACGCGCACCACCAGAACGTTCCGGCCCCCGTAATGAGCATGGTCGGTAATATCGTACCGAAACGGCGCGTAGCCGCTCATGTTGCGCCCAAGGAAGTTTCCGTTTAGGGCGGCGATGGAGTTGCGAAAAACGCCGTCGAATTCCAAACTGAGCCGACGGCCAAGGTCACTGGCTGGAATGTCAAAAACGCGCCGATACCAGCCAATGCTCGTGGCCGGATAGGTTCGGCCCAGAGGTTTGGATCCGTGGGTGGTCAGCCACGGATCTTTCTGGAAAGGCAGCGCCACGGCCCAGTCATGCGGCAAATCAACGGCCTCCCAGCCGCTATCGTCAAAGTCCGGCCGCGAGGGCTTAAAGAAGTCGCCGGTCTTTTGATACTCCCCGTCGCGGCCGTAGCCGAAATCGAGCGTAGGGTCGTCGGCGTTGCCCAAGTGAAACCGCCAGCCAAAATCGAGCAACAATCGCTCGCTCGCGCTCGATGATGTCTGCGGGGGCTTGCCGGCCGAAACCCCTGCTTGCGCTTGGGCGAGCAGGCTGCCTGCGGTCGTCAACGGGGCCGTGCCGGCTGCTGCCATCCCGCTCTTAAGAAAATCGCGCCGGGTCCATTTTGGCATTCCGCACCTTCCGCTCGGATCAGTCCTTTCTCGAAGCTTTCAGCCAGGCACCGAACCGCAAATCCTATTCCCAACCCCGATTGAATGCAAGGTCTGCTGTGAAATCTTTTCTGCCTGGTTTGAGGGCGTTCCAAGAAGTTCTGTCCTACCCAACTCGCTGGCAATTCAGTATGATGAGTCGGCTCCATGGCAGCGACTTTTCGAATTCTCGAGCATACCGCGGACGTGGGTTTTGAGGCGTTTGGCCGAACTCGCGAAGAGGCTTTTGCCCAAGCCGCCTGCGCGCTGATGTATCTGATTACGGATACCGACGCCCTTGCCGCAACGCAAACCACGGAAATTCGCGTGGCAGCTTCCACGCCGCCTGATCTTCTTGTAAACTGGCTAAGCGAGGTGCTCTACTTGCACGAAACCGAGAGGTTGCTGCTCCGCGATTTTCGAGTTCATCACCTCACGGACCAATCGCTCACCGCGACCGCGTATGGCGAACAATATGACGCCACACGTCACCGAATTAGACTCCAAGTCAAGGCGATTACGTACCATCAACTGGCCCTTGAGCCGTTGGCCGACGGATGGCGCGCGCAGGTTTATGTGGACATTTAGGTTTTCAAGCCATGGCGTGCGGCAGCGGAGGATCCTCCGCTGGCATATTCTCAAGCGGGTGGCCCTCCTTGCTGCCTTCGGCTCGCTTTTCTCTGTCCGTTCCGGCTTCGCCATGATAGGCCAGTACAAGATTGAAGAGCTTAAGCCCAACGTTTATGTTTATCTTCCGGAGGATATTCTCGAGCAACAAGGCGATCCGCATTACGCTCGCCCGGGCAACGCGGGGTTTGTGATTACCCCGGAGGGGGTTGTGGTGATTGACACCACCAACTCGCCCTTTAACGCGCGGGACATCCTTTACGAGATTCGCCAGCGCGCGCACGTCGAAGTTCGTTATGTCATTGACACCAGCGCCATGCCGGATCTGATGCTAGGCAACGAAGTCTTCGAAGATTTCCGCCCCGTCATCCTCTCCACGCCCCAGGCGCAAGCGGCCATTGCCCGTTACCGCCAAAACCTTCCGGAGCGGCTGGACGCCGACTGGCGTTTGGCCCGGAGCATGCGAGGCATTCACCCTACCGTTCCCACGCAAACGTTCGATCAGCCTGTCACTCTGCCGATCGCCGGTGAAGCCATCCGGCTGACTCCCCTTGGAACCAACGCCACGCCGGGAGACGCTGCGGTTTCATTGCCTCAAGCGGGAATCGTTTTCCTGGGCGACGTTTTTGAGAATGACTATATCCCGCGCATCGTGAACGGCAACATCAACCATTGGATCAAGACCCTGCGGAAGGTGGAATCCTGGAATGCGGAGGTTTACGTTCCGGCCCATGGCGCTCCGGGCGGGAAAGAACAGGTCGCCCAGTTTCGGCGCTTCTTGGAATGGCTGAAGACGGCAGTGGAAAGCCGGATTCGCCGAGGTGAGTCCCTTTCTCAAATCGAAAAAGAGCTTTTGCCTTTCCCCAACCATTCCTGGCATGCTCCCGAGCTTGAGCCACAAGCCGTCGAAGCCGTCTATCAGCAAGTCCAAGGCAGCCCGATGGCGAGCGGAGCCGGGCTTACGGCGAATTCACAGTGAACGAAGGAGAGAATGCATGAACCGCAGAGAATGGTGCCTTGCTTTACCCGCTGCCGCCGCGCTCGCCGCCAAAGACCTTCATGCCGACCCCGCTCCAATGCTGAAGTCAGAATCGCTGCCTTTTGACCGCCTCCCGGTTCACCACTCCGGCGCCAACACGTTTCGTGCGGTCTTCCACGGCCTCACGCATGAGAATTTTCGCCTGGAGGTCCATGAAACAACCCTCGCGCCCGGCGGGCGGCCTCATCCCCCCCACCATCATCGTCACGAAGAAATGTTTCTGCTTCGCGAAGGGACGGTAGAGGTCACCCTCGCCGGCCGCCGCACGCGGCTGGGCTCGGGCTCGGCTGCCTTCGTCGCCTCCATGGACGAGCACGGCATCAAAAATGTCGGAACCGATCGCGCTCGCTATTTTGTAGTGGAAATGTTCAACGCCTAACCAGGCGCTCCCAACTCCTCGGTCAGCGAGCGCCAAAGCCCGACGATCTCCGGAATCAGCTCGTTCTCAGGAATGTTGATTTTCATCTGGCGATTCATCAGCCGCGCTTGATAGATCACCCCGGTCAGCGTCGCGGCCACCAGCGGCGTTAAGTCAGCGTTACTCCGAGTCTCTTTTTTCGTGGGCATGATGTCCTCTCGATGGAGTGAGGTTTCGAGCGGATTGTAGCACATTTATCCTCATGTCCTTGCCGTCCCTCGCGCATTCAGGGACAGCTTCTGTCTTCGGCCCATTTCTGGCCGCGCGGCGGTCAGAGAGATCCCTCGGTTTGCCTGATTCTAGGGTGTTGTTTGCGCTGTCCGGCGATTGCGAACGGAAGGGGCTCGGTCCCGGGCGTCTCAGAGATTGTAATCTATTGGCTCGTGGCCGCTTCTGCCCCACCGAATCGCGCGACTTTGCGATAATTGGACCCCTCCGGCGAGAGACGGCTTTCCCAAAGGAAGAACTCCGAAACTTCAAAAGCGCCGAGAACTTCTTCGCGGCTACGCTCGACCAGAGTTTCTAGTGCGGGTGGCAAGCGAGCATCTTTGAAGCGAGCCAATGTCAAGTGAGGATGAAATTCACGCTGCTCGCGCGGATAGCCCAAGCCCGCCATGGCGTCCTCGATGCGAGCGGCAAGTTCGGCAAGCGCCGGCGGCGCATGAACCCCTGCCCAAAGAACTCGGGGGCGGTGGCTGTTGGGGAAAAAGCCGAAGCCACGCGCTACCACGGTGAACTTCTCAAATCTTTCAGACGATGCCAGGGTTTCGATCATCGTTGGCAGGTGAGGGTCGGCGACGGGTCCGAGAAACTTCAACGTCAAATGAAAATCGGAAGTCCAGCGGGCGTGCGGGGCGACCTTTCTGAATCGCGTTTGTGCCAAGGTGATCGCTGCTCGAACATTCGGCGGCACCTCAATCGCCACAAAAGCTCGCATGAATAAATTATGAACGAGTTTTTGTTCTGCGGGGGCTAAAGGTCAAATCAGCCGGGCGAAGAAGGCCCGGCGCGCGGCCGAGTGTGACGCATATCCTGAGATTTGATACCATGGCAGAGATGTACGACGAAATTGTGGCCGTTACGGAGAATCGTCCGCTGACGGGTGGCCATTTCCTCGTCAGCTTTTATGCTCCGCGCCAGGCACAAGCTACCCGCCCGGGCCAGTTTGCCATGGTGCGATTGCTCGGCCAATCGGATGTCCTTCTGCGGCGTCCGATGAGCATTTATGACGTCGCGGCGCGCGATGGCATCGAGCCGCGGATGCCCCGCAACGCCTCAACCATGCGAGGTCAAAGTCGGATTGCGTCTCATCGGTCAAAGCGCCGGCGCGGTTTCGAATCCCCTGAGATCATCCGGATGCTTTACAAAATTGTGGGCCGGGGCACCCGGCTGATGGCCGAACTCAAGCCGGGAGATTCCGTCGGCCTGGCGGCGCCGCTGGGTCAAGGTTTTTTTGCGGAGGAGCGCGAAAGTTTAGCCGAGCAAGCCGACCACGTGTTGCTGGTGGCCGGAGGCATCGGCATTGCGGCGCTGCTGATGCCGGCGCGCGAACTGGCCCGCGCGGGAATTGGCCAGGATCTGTTTTTTGGTGCCCGCTCGCGGGCTGACTTGGTCGGCGTATCCGACTTTGAACCGTGGGTGAAAGCGGTCACGCTTGCGACCGAGAATGGGTCGAGGGGGCATCGCGGCTACATCACGCGGCCACTGGCGAATTATCTTGAGCGCCGTCGCGGCCGAAGGTTTCTTCTGATGGTTTGCGGTCCCTGGGGAATGTTGCGCGCCTCCGCGGAGTTGGCGAAGAAATATGGCCATTTGTGCCTGGTCTCCATGGAAAATCGCATGGGGTGCGGGCTCGGCGTCTGCCTGGGCTGTTCGATTCGAGTTGAAGGAACGGGCCATGAAGCTTACTCGCGGGTATGCACGGAGGGGCCGGTCTTTGACGCGCGGCGCGTCGTTTGGGACCGTGAGGAAATTCCAAAGATTTAGCGCCCGCGGCCAGGTGAGGGCTTGAAAGCCAAAAGTCCAAAAGCAAGGTCGGGAGGAAAGACCCGGCCGGAGAAAAGCCAGAAGACCCAAGAGCGCGCGGCGGGTTTGGCTGCCCGCGCCTTCTCGCTT
>JAJYNF010000031.1 GCA_021786455.1 Acidobacteriota bacterium | reverse complement strand
CACGCTCCCCCCGCAGCTTTTCCAGGCGGTTGCCCTGGACCGCTGCCAGGTCCCGTAGTTCCTTAGCTGCATTGAGCATTTCGAGTTTCCGTTGCGCCGAACGCTCGATTGCCTCAAACCGCCTCACCCGCTCCCGCCTGAAAAGCCGTTCCGTGTCTGCCGAGCGGAAGGACTTAATCACCTCGTCAGCATAGAATGCGTCGCATTGAATGTCAAGCGTTAAATCATCTCCTCCCATCGTGAATTGGCGGCAGGCTGCCGATAAGCTGTACGATAGATGCTCGGAGAGAGCTTGAACAGAAAGGAATTTTTCAATGACTGACATAGCCCTTACTCGGCCATAGGGACCTGAGAATGGCCGCTCGATACCAGCACCTATCCCCGGTCTTCCTTTCGATAGCCGTAGGCCGTTTGGACTCGATTTTTGACGTTAAAAGTCCCGTGGAAGCCCCGCTTAGTCCAGGCTTCAGCGGATACTCTGGCATGATGTGCTTGAAAAGACTTGGCGTCCCCGGCGGGATTCGAACCCGCGTTACCGCCGTGAAAGGGCGATGTCCTAGGCCGGGCTAGACGACGGGGACCACAGGCTTGTGTTGACTATGGCCGTCGAGAAGGTTGGACCAAGCAACTTTCCGGCGGCTCGCGCCGCCCACTCTCACAACGCAGGTCGGCTGTAATCAGGCGCAAGCCCTGATGTTAGCAGCCGACATGAGGAAGTGTCAAACCCGCTAGGCAGTCCGGGCTGCTGGGCTGTCAGGTTGGGCCAAGCGCTCGTCAGTTGAAATGAGGGAGGGCCAACGGTCAGTTTGCAACTGCTGGTTTAACTTTTCGTATGCGCGCAAATCGCATACGATAGATAAGTCAGACGACGCAATTCTGAGACCATGGCTAACCCTCGCCTTCGATTCGCTCCTTCGCCCACCGGGTACTTGCACGTGGGTGGAGCTCGCACAGCCCTCTACAACTGGCTCTACGCGAGAGGCCGAGGTGGAACGTTGATCTTGCGGATAGAGGACACAGACGCCGACCGCTCGAAACCGGAATTAACCGCCGCCATTCTTGAGGGCCTGGAGTGGCTCGGTCTCGACTGGGACGAAGGGCCATATTACCAATCGCAGCGGCTCGGGCTTTACCGCGCGCGAGCGGCTGAGCTTGAGCAGCAAGGCAGCGCGTATCCTTGTTTCTGCCCGCCAGAGCTGCTACGAGAAAAAAGAGAACGGGCCGAGGCCGAGCGTCGCCCCTGGAAGTACGACCGAACATGCCGTCAGCTTTCGGTTGATGAACGAGCTCGCCGCCGCGGCGAGGGCCGTCCCTCGGCACTCCGCTTTCGCGTGCCGGAATCGGGCCAGACGACGTTCAACGATCTCGTCTTTGGGCGTGTCGAATTGGCCAATACGGAGATCGAGGATTTTGTTTTGCTCCGCTCCGATGGCCAGCCCACCTATCATCTCAGTGTCGTGACGGATGACCTGGACCTGCGGGTGACCCACGTCGTACGCGGCGCGGATCACCTCCCGAACACGCCCAAACAGGTTCTGATGTATCGAGCCCTGGGCGCACCCGAGCCGGTCTTCGCTCATCTGCCGCTCATTCTTGGGCCGGACAAACAGCGCCTCTCCAAGCGGCACGGGGCCACTGCCGTCGAAGCGTACCGCCGCCAAGGCATCTTGCCTGAAGCGCTCATCAATTTCCTGGCGCTGCTCGGATGGACTCCTCGCGGCGGACGGGAAATTATCAGCTTAGAGGAGATGATCGCTCAGTTCGATTTAGCCGCGGTGTCTAAATCCAATGCCGTTTTCGACCCGGAAAAGCTCGCTTGGATGAACAGTGAGTATCTGCGGCGAATGCCCCTGGAAAAACTCCTGCCCCGGGTCCAAGCCGAACTTGAAGCTGCCGGTCTGTGGAATCCTGTGCTCACGGCTGCCGAAAAAAAACGGTTGGAAGATTCAATCCGCCTTTTGCAAACGCGAGCAAGGAGTCTGAATGATTTTTCCGGGTCCGGACGCGCCTTTTTCTCCGACGATTTCTCTTACAGCTCCGAGGCGCGAGAAAAGTTTTGGAAGGAGCCTCAGCTCGCTGAATGGCTGACTGAGCTTTCCCGGCGTTTGATGGATATCCATCCGTTTGGTTTGGAGCAGACCGAGCGATGCCTACGAGGGCTGGCAGAAGAAAAGGGTATCCGGGCCGGCGTGCTCATCAACGCCGCGCGTGTAGCGCTCACAGGCCAGGCCGTCGCTCCGGGCTTGTTTGAACTGATGATCACGCTAGGGCAACAGAGAGTCGCGCGTCGGCTGGAAAAAGCGGCAACCGATCTGCGACAAGCCATAACAGGGCCGTTGAATGAAGTGAAAGGGACCCCGTAAAAGGGTTCAGCCGCTGCTCGACGGGTTACCTTTTCCTCATCCGGTCCATTTTTCAACTTTCTCGATCACGACAATGGCGAACGCCAAGACGGTAACCGTGATCTCGAGAGCTCGCCTGATCTTTTTTAAGCTCAGCATGATTCGAGACCCTCGTTCTTAGGAAAAACTCTGCCGGCTGATTGCAGGGCGCGCGATTCAAGCGAAACGAACTGCGCGTCGAATTCCATCGCCAGCGTGCAAAATCACGCTCACGCCTGCCAAAACCCGCGCCAGGCGCGGATCAAAATAGCCGTGAGTATCTGACACCACGCCCACTCTGGGGCGCACCCCTGATCGCCGAACCCTATTCCGCGACATCTGGCGAAATTCGCAGCTCTCCATCTCCTTCCATCTTAACCAAAGGAGGCCCGCAAGGCAAAAACGACGCCTGCCGGAAATAATTCCCGGCGCCGGCGCATTCACGTTGGAATAGCCGCGGGCGACTTGAATGACTAATTTTCGAGTGAATGGCGCAATAGAGTGTTGACCGGCAGCTATCCTGAATTACGCGGGGCACGTGCCCTGCCGATAAGTCGAGGAGCTTAGCTAACGGGCGCTGGCGTCCGGCATGATCGGCAAGCAGAGTCCGAAAGTGGAAATGAATTTTGCGTTGGTGGGATTCCCCGAAGCCGGATAGGATTACACCAGTGGCGAGGAAGTCACCGTAACCTATAAGAACAAGGGTCTGCCAAGGGGAGTCGGCATCCTTGATATCGAACGCGGCAGGCTGGGCGATCTTGCCAGTTACGAGTGGTTGACCGACGACTCCGTGGACTGGGACTCCTGGTGCTACGTTCAAAATCCTCATCTCAAGTCCGCCGACCGGATGGTGGGTGAGCTGGTGGACATTGTGAGCAAAAACGGCAACCTGTTGCTGGACATCACGCCAACGTCTCGGGGAGTGATCCCTGAACCCGTGGTTGAGCGCCTGCTCGCCGTCGGTCGTCGGCTGGAAGTAAACGGCGAGGCGATTTACGGCTCGCGGCCGTGGAAAATCTTTGGCGAGGGTCCCACGCGAGTCACACCAGGCGCGTTTTCCGCCTACACGTTCAAAATTCTGTTAGGAAAAACGTTCAGAAGCTTGCCCTCCAACGGGCCTTGCCTTCAGGGCTGCTCTTCGGTCGGAGGTGATTCTCGGGCCAATTGGCCTCGACACTCAAAACGCCAAATAGACCGGGTTTTCGAGAATCTGCCGAAGGGTTTGGAGGAATTGCGCGCCGGTTGCGCCGTCCACGACGCGATGATCGCAGGAGAGCGTCATGCGGCAGCGGTAGCCGACTTCGATGCGTCCGTCGGCGACGACCGGCTTTTCGTCCACTGTGCCGACGGCGAGAATGGCTGCTTCGGGCGGATTAATGATGGCGGAGAATTCCTGAATGCCCATCATGCCAAGGTTCGAGACGCTGAACGTTCCGCCGACGTATTCTTCCGGCTTCAGCTTCCGCTGGCGGGCGCGAGTGATCAGGTCCTTAGCTTCAGCGGAAATTTGCTGGAGCGATTTGCGGTCGCCATCGCGGACGACCGGCGTGATGAGTCCGCCGCCCTCGACGGCGACGGCGATGCCGATGTGAACTCGGTTGTGGAAGCGGATGGATTCGCCGAGGAAGCTGGCGTTGACCTCGGGATGCTGGCGAAGCGCCGCCGCGCAGGCTTTGACGATGATGTCGTTGTAGGAGAGCTTCAGGTTCGGGTCGAGCGTGTTGGCGGATTCGCGCAATTCCTTGGCGCGGCGCATGTCCACCTCGATGGTGAGATAGAAATGCGGGACAGGGCCGATGCTTTGAGCCAATCGCTGGGCGATGACCTTGCGCATGGAGGTCAACGGCTCATCGCGAAACTCCGGGCCCGTCGGCGGAGCGATCGGGATCGGAGCGCGCAGCGGGCGCGTGCTCGCGACCGTTTCCACGTCGCGACGAATGATGCGCCCGCCGGGTCCGGAGCCTTGAATGCGGTCGAGGTCCACGCCGGATTCTTTTGCCATTCGGCGAGCGAGTGGCGAGGCCAACACTCGGCTCGCTCCGGCCGCGGCAGCAGCGGCGGGAGGGGGTGTTGGTTGAGCGACAGCGGTGGCCGCAGGCTTCGACTCAGCGGGCTTGGCGGGCGCAGCCGCCGACGATGGCGACAGCAGGGTGGAAATGTCTTCGTCCGATTTGCCGATGACGGCAATAAGCTGACCGACCGACGCCGCATCACCTTCTTTGACCAGAATTTTCCGCAGCACGCCCGCGCCCATCGCTTCGACTTCCATGTTGACCTTGTCGGTTTCGATTTCGACGACGGCGTCGCCGCTCGAGATGGGATCACCTTCCTTCTTCAGCCACTTCAGGATCTTGCCTTCTGTCATCGTGTCGCTGCCCTTGGGCATAAGAACTCGTGTGGCCATTAGAACCTCATGAAGTTAACATTCGACAGTCGAAAGTTGACAGTTGGAAAGTCGAAAGTGAGAGGCTGCGCCCACTTCATTCGTCGTTCGACTCCCGACTTTCAACGATTGCTTGCCCTTTTCAGTTCCGGTATGTCGCACGACGCACCGCTTCAACGACGCGCTGCTTGTCTGGAAAGGCAAGATGCTCGAGCGATTTGTTGTACGGAGTCGGGACGTCGGTGCCGGTCACCCGCAGGATGGGCGCGTCGAGATAATCGAACGCCTGCTCCTGGATGATGTCCACCATTTGCGCTCCAACGCCGCAGAACGGCCAACCCTCCTCGACGATGACGGCGCGATTGGTCTTCTTGACCGAATTGACCAGCGTTTCGGCGTCCAGCGGACGAAGAGTGCGCGGGTCAATGACCTCCGCGTCCAGGCCCTCGGCTTCCAGGTCCTTCGCCGCCTCCATCGCCACATGCACCATCTTGGAGTGGGCGATAATCGTGACATCGTTCCCCGGCCGCTTGATCTCTGCTACGCCGATCGGGACGGTGTACTCACCTTCCGGAACCTCACCTTTCAAGCCGTACAGCACTTCGGACTCGATGAACACTACCGGGTTGTCGTCGCGGATGGCCGACTTGAGCAGGCCCTTGGCGTCCGCCGGAGTGGACGGCATCACGACCTTGAGCCCCGGCACGTGGCAATACCAGGCTTCGAGCGCCTGCGAGTGCTGCGCGGCGAGCTGGTGCGCAGAGCCTCCCGGCCCGCGAAAAACCATCGGGATACCAAACTGCCCGCCCGACATATAAAGCATCTTGGCGGCACTGTTCACCACCTGATCGACCGCCAGAATGGAAAAGTTAAACGTCATGACTTCCACAATCGGGCGCAATCCGGCCATTGCCGCGCCCACAGCCAAACCCGTGAATCCCAGTTCGGCAATGGGGGTATCGAGCACGCGCTCCGGGCCAAATTCGTTGAGTAGGCCGCGGCTGACTTTGTAGGCCCCGTTATACGCGCCAACTTCTTCTCCCAGCAAAAAAACACGATCGTCCCGTAACATTTCCTCTCGCATGGCCTGATTTAAGGCTTCGCGATATTGCAGGATAGACATGGATATTCTTCCTTGGGCTTCCCCAACTCCTTAGGGCAAGTAAACATCGGCTGAGAGAGCATCGCGTCCCGGTTCCGGACTTTGGTCAGCAAATACGACGGCCTGCTCAACGATCTCCCGGATCCGGTTGTCGGTCTCCTCGACATATTCTTGAGTGGCCACCCCGATGGTTTCCAGAGCGGAAATAAACCGCTTGATGGGATCTTTCTTCCGGTGCTCCTCAAGTTCTGCCTTGGTTCGATAAATGCCGTGCGTTGGGTCGGACATGGAATGACCCATGTAGCGATATGTTTGCGCCTCAATCAGCGTAGGCAGGCTGTCTTTGCGGGCGCGCTCAATAGCCTCTGCGACGACTTCCCGCACCGCGAGCACATCCATCCCATCCGCGCCCGCGTGGGCCATGTTATAAGCGCCACCCCGTTCGTGGAGATTCTGGATGGCTGCCGTCTTCTCAATGGGCGTCCCCATGCCAAATTCGTTGTTCTCGCAAATAAAGACAACCGGAAGTTTCCAAAGTTGAGCTAGATTGAGGGATTCGTGGAAAGAGCCGATGTTCACGGCGGCGTCACCAAAAAAGCACAGCGTGACTCGCGGCTCCTTAAGATAACGAGCCGCGAACGCTGTCCCAGCGGCCAGAGGCAGATGCGCTCCGACGATGGCATGGCCACCATAAAATCCCAGCCGCTTGTCAAATAGGTGCATGGAGCCGCCCTTGCCCTTCGAGCAGCCTGTGACCTTGCCGCAGAGCTCAGCCATCAGGACGCCGGGGTCCAGGCCGCGCGCGAGTGCCTGCCCGTGATCGCGATAGGAGCAGAAAATGTAGTCGTCCGGCCCGAGGGTCGAAATCGCCCCGACGCCCACCGCCTCCTGTCCAATGTAGAGGTGACAAAACCCGCCGATTTTGCCCAGCGCATAAAGCTCCGCAGCCTTTTCTTCAAAGCGGCGAATCAACAGCATTTTCTCCAGCAGGTCTTTCAGGAGGGTGGGGCTAAGACGGCGGGCCCGTTCCGCCAGAGTCGAGGACGCCGTAATCTCTGCAACGTTTCCCCCGGTTGCATGGGCTACGCCTCGGCCGGAACTCATCTCTAATCCTCCTTCAACTCCCAAAGTTGCGCAGAGCGGTCGCCTCAAGGTCCCTCACAGTCACTCTTGCGGTCAGAACTCCCGTAGAACGAAGCTTCATTCTACAATAACTGCGCCGGTTTTGGGGAGATACCACGACAGCAAGTTCAGACCAAGCCAGGCATCTCTGCGGAGGGAAGCTTCGATGAAATCCTACACACGCTACCTGTGGTTCAACACGAAGAAAAAGCGCGAATTCATCAACATCACCGATGATCTCGCCCAGGCCGTAGCCAAGTCGCAAATCCGAGAGGGACTGGCGCTGGCCTCGGCCATGCACATTACGGCGGGGGTTTACATCAACGACGCCGAAGACGGCTTGATCGCCGATATCGAAGAGTGGCTCGAACACCTGGCCCCGTTCCGCCCCGATTATCGCCACCACGCGACCGGCGAGACCAACGGCGACGCGCATTTGAAAAACCTGCTCATCGGCCATCAGGTGCTGGTCCCCGTTACCCAAGGCAAGCTCGATTTGGGGCCTTGGCAGCAGGTCTATTATGCCGAGTTCGACGGCCAGCGCCGCAAGCGCGTTCTGATCAAAGTCATCGGAGAATGACCGCGCCACTCCCGATGCTCGTTCCGTCATTGACTGGGATCGGGCGGTAGATGCAGCCGCGGGATTCGGTCCTCGACGGGAGGCAGCGGCGGAAACGGCGCGTGCGGCAGGGTCTGATACCAATAGGCCACCGAGTAGTAATTGTCTCCGCGGTTGTTGGCCGTGCCGTGCTCGATGGTGGCGCGCAATGACTTAGTGAACGTGATGGGCGAGTCGAGGTTGAAGCGATAAACCGACCAACGCGAGCCGGCCCGCTCCGGGCCGACAACCGGCGCTCCGAACAACGGATAAGAAAACGCTTTCCCGCCGAAGTCCCAGGCCCCCAGGAAATAATCTTCCGTGCCGGTGCCGTTGATGTTCGGTCGGATCTGGCCGTCAACGCGCCGACCGCCGTCAATGAAGAACATGTCATCTCCCTCACCCCACCAGCCGTCGCTGTTTTCGAGGACGGACATCGTGACGCCCACGAATTGCCCTCGGCCCTTGGCCGTCATCCAAACGTAGTTGTCCTTGCCGGTCAGATTTTTGCCGTTGCTGACGACCGCCCGGCACGGCGCGCACTGCCGATATTGCGCATGGAAATAGAGAGTTCCCGCCGGCAGCGGATGCGAATATGCGCGATAATCAATGTTGAAATAGAGAGCGCGAATCTCATCGTGGCCCTCGTTGGTCAGGGTGATGCGGGCGTGCTTCTCGAAAGGCATGGGGAAAAAGCAATTCAGCGCCTTGTCCGGAGCGACGGCAAGGGGGACGGAGGAGTAAGTGAAGTAATCGCCCAGACCGAGGCCGAAGAAATCGCCAATGGGCGCCTCGACGCTGGGCGTCGGCTCATTGTCCCAATACATGCGGAGCACGATTTTTTTCAGGTGGTAAAGCTCCGGGTCGGCGATCGTGAACCAGATGTGCGTGATGACCCCGGGGCCCGGGACGTCGAGCACGGTGAACGTTTGGCCGGGCGCGACCTGGCGGAAATCGGCGTTGCCGCCCGTGCGGTCGTAGCTCGAAACGCGCTTGAGGACGTAGCTGTGTGGCCGGGGCAATTGCCACAGCAGGCCGCTCAGCGGGTTCGAGCTTTGAGCGCATAGGTGGGTCGCCGTTAAAATGAATAGCCCAGCCAACATCAATTTTCGCATCGAG
>JAJYNF010000239.1 GCA_021786455.1 Acidobacteriota bacterium | reverse complement strand
TATTTTGCGCGAGGTGTTTAATGCCGACGGAAGGCTATTTGAGATTCACTGAGGCCCTACGCGGGGGCATGCGCCGAGCGTGCCCCCGCTAACTTTTGGTAAGTCCAATAAATTTTCGAAAAAATTGCGGCGTCCCGCAATTTTTTCGTAGAACCAACCACAGACGAAGGAGAGCATGGAATGAATGGAATGAATGGTGAATTTCAGCAATATCGCTTTGCGCGGATCGAAGCCCAGAACATCACTAGAGCGCGGCTTGAAGCGCAATTCAAGGATGGAACCGGCGGCCTTGAAGAGCTAGAGAAGGCAATCGAGCAACTCACAATGACGGAACCGACGTGTACGCCGTGGCGCACGTCTGAAGTGGAGCTGGCAGGCTCCCGCGACGGAACGCGGATGGCCGCACTTGAGTTCTACTGGGCGCATCGGCGTTGGCATCCGTCCACTTCTGAATCATAGTAAAGCGGTCCGTTCACCGAGACCGCCATGCGCTGGGACCTCAATGTCGAAGCCGGCAAACCGGGCGTTACATAGAACCCGAAACCGGAACGTAAGGAAAAGGGCAGCCCGGATTAGGCTGACCGCGGGCGGTCTGCGATCACTGGCACGTGCAGCCCATGCCCTTCAATTGGTTCTGCTCGCTGATCAATGTCTTTAGAAGATCGGCTATGGTGTGCTCTTTCGAAACAATTCCCCGGACCGACTCCTGATCAACGTCCGGCGTATTCATTGCGTCCCCGAGCCTCGGGTCGCTCGCTGTCACATGTACCTCGTGCATTTCCTGCACCAAGGCCCCTTGGTTCCCACACCATTCCTGCTGCTCTGTCTTTGCCTTCGGATGGTCAGGGTCAATTTTGTACCACGTCTCCAGGTCGCGCGCCACTGCCGCTGCCCTGGTGAACATCCCGATGGCGCGGTCAAGCACGGCAGTTGCATCGTCAAGCTGCTTTTGCGCGTCAGCGATTTCCTGGCTGTTTGGCATTGGCACCTGGCCCGCAAGCGTGACGGCTTCGCCCTCCGTAATGCCCAGCGCCTTCATAATACCGGAGCGGTCCGCATACTGCGATACGTCGTCTTTGCAATTGCTCCAACCGCCACTCGCGTCATAGACCGACATGGCGGTCGTCCGGCTTCCCAATAACCGAAATTCATAGGTTGCGAGCCAGCCGGCAGGCGCAGTCGCCATCTCTTTCTCCGTTGCCGGCAAAGGAGCAGCAACAGCTTTCTCCGCCTTCGTCCGGGCCAGCTTCACAGTTTTGCTCACGGCCTCTTCCGCTTGCGCGTACTGCGCGTCCCAAGCGCTGGCATATGGCAAACACACGGTTGCGCGCAGGGTCTCCAACTTTCCAAACGCTTCAGTTGCAGCGGTCTTGAATTCGGGTGAGAGGGAGGCGACAGAGTTCGATCGCTCACGCTTTGATCCCGGTCGCGTTACGTGTCTGGCACTCCCTGATTGACTAAGCAGAAGAATCACAGATACAAGACTGACCAACCGTTCCGATCCGCGTCTCAATGTTGCGCCTCCCCCACCTCAAATTCACTCTTCTCCGACACCGCCTGCGCGATGAACACCTCGAGTCCATCGGCATTAGCGAAGGGCCGCAGCGCCGAATCATCGTCTGTGCACACAATAATCGAGCGTAGCGACTTTGGCTGAAATCTCGCCATTAGTTTTTCGGAATATCGCGCCTGGCCCATGACGCTCATGCCAAGGCGGGAGTTTTTGGCCTGTACCAAAATCAGGTCGAGGCCTTTCAATTGGTCCTCAAGCTCTTTGCGAGTAAACGGCCTTGTGCTGGGATTGTCCGTGCGAACGTACATGCCGTCCCGCGCCTGGTACTCTACGGCAGATTCCCATCCGGGAATGATCAGCGCGTCGAGAAAACGCCCACCTCGCTGCCACTCGTCCTTCCCGTAGTTCTCCGGCACCATGCGAAATTCCCACACGATGGTTCCCCTCTTCCTCCAGAATTGTCGTATCAGCGGTTCCTCATGATTCTTAGCCACGGGGTTCCCCTCCCAGCGCACTCGCCGTTATACTCTGCAGAGCCGAGCCAAGACAAGGCATAAATGCGCAGCGGGCGGCAACAGACTCGGCGGCAGCCAGCATTGCGCCTGCCTACCACGGGTGATATAGTCCGCGTGCATTGGGAGGAAGGGTTCTTGGCCAAAGCTCATTGCCGGCGATGGCATGACTCCCATGTGCTCCGATTTCGATATAGTCTTTTCCGGGCCGCCTGTGCCACCATCAACCGCACGCTTGACCTGAGAATACGTAGCCTCTGCGAATTGGCCGGTGAGAGCGTACTGTGATCTGCAATCTATGCGACCTGCAGTTCCAACGGACTTGGCTTGTAAGTACGGCGGCGCTGCGCGCCGGGTTGCTTTCGACACGTCACCCCTTGCAGGTTGCTGTAGGGGAACCGAAAGTTCCCATACGGTAACCTGCTGATTTCTCATGGGCTAGCCCCCTGTCAAACTCCAGACGGCGAATTCTGGTTACCGTACGATAACCGATTGATTATAATGGGCGCTCGGGTAGTTTCCACAGGCGCGCAGGGCAAGATTTATCGCGGGGCCATTTCCATGAAACCACCATCCCGCACCCATTCTATTGGGACGAAGGTTACTGAGGAGGAGTTTGCCCGGCTGAAGGCTTGTGCCGCAGCCCGCGGCTTGTCAGTAAGCGAGTGGTTTCGGGAAGTCGTCTTAACCGCCGCCAACCATTCCCACGGTTCCCCCTCCGAGCAAACCGTGCTCGCGGAGGTCATCGCTCTCCGCACGATTGTGGTGAATTTGATTTACGCCTTCACAGGTGAGGGCAAGGTAACCAAAGAGCAGATGGCCGCATTCATCGAACGAGCCGATAAGACCAAGCTGAAGCGAGCAATGGAGTTCCTTGCCCAGGTACAGGCGGACGGGAAGCCCGGAATTGTGTTTGAAGAGGCAGAACCGGGGAAGCCAGGGCGTTAATCATGAACCGAAAGGCTGTCACACTTTTTGCTGCAGTTTTCGTTTCCGTCTTTTGCCTCATGATGGACATGGCAGCGAACTGGACGCCGCTTCAGAGCTACTACTTCCCGACTTATTTCTGGATGAGCAGCGGGCAGCCAGGGAAGGATTCTTACAGGTTCCTTTTCGTGACCTACCCCAGCGGTCCACGCCTGGCTTCGAACCAGGACGTAATCCGGGAGGTGACGCCGGGCAACAGGAAAACTCCGTTCATGCCCTACGAGCTTTCCAGCCAAGCTCGCAAAGCGGGAGCCAAAACGCTGGAATGGCGCTCATTTCCACAATTGGGGAATGCGACAGCCTACCAGTGGCTTTACCGTAACATCTACGATGGTGAGAGCCCGTGGAAAATGGTTGAATGGCCTGGTTTTCTCTTTCCGATCTGCATAATTTTATTGCTTCCCTGGACGTTTGGCCGGAGTTGGAAGTGGAAACACGCAGCTGAGGAGGGACATACTCTCCGGGGGCCCCGATTGGTGATCAGATCGCAGTTCAACACGCTCAAACGCTCGGATGGCATCGGTTTCACCACCCTTGAACGGGCCACCGTTCGCGAGTTTTTCTTCGAGTACGGTCGCGCGCGACACATGGTGCGTATTCCCCGCAAAGAGGAGAGCAGCCACTTCGCGCTAATGGGTGATTCCGGCACTGGCAAATCCTCTCTTATTCGCCAGTTGCTCTCACAAATCCGCGCGCGTGGAGAGACCGCCGTTGTTTTCGACCCGGAATTAGAATTTACCCCGCAGTTCTACGAACCCACAAGCGACGTGATTTTGAACCCGACCGACGAGCGCATGCCGTATTGGACGCCTAGCGACGAAGTGCAGTATCCGCCGGAAGCGATGGCGCTGGCGGAGTCTTTGTTCCCGGATAGGCCTCATGACAATCCTTTTTTCACCCAGGCTTCCCGCAAAATCTTTGCTCACTTGCTCCGTTATCAGCCAACCACGCAGGACCTGACGGCATGGATGAAGAACATGGATGAGATTGACCGGCGGATTGCGGGAACTGAAATGGAGGCAATGATGGCTAAGGGCGCCGCCGGCCAGCGAGGGGCTGTTCAGGGCACCTTTAACCAAGCAGGGGCGGCCTTCCAGCTTTTGCCCAACGAGCAAGAAGCCAAAGGCAGGTGGAGCGCAGCCGCGTGGGCTGCCGAGCGTAAAGGCTGGCTATTTTTTCCTAGCACGCCCACTTTGCGAGAAAGTGTAAAGCCGTTAGTGAGCATGTGGCTGGACTCGCTGATTCTCCGCCTCATGGCATCGCGCCAAAGGAACACGGCGCCCGTGTGGTTCATCGTGGACGAACTCGCCACCCTGCAACGGCTGCCGCAGTTACCTGTGGCTATAACACAAGGCCGAAAGGCCAACATTCGCCTGGTGCTGGGGTTTCAAGGCCGGAGCCAGTTAGAAACGCTGTACGGAGGCCAGGCCGAAGTCATGCTTTCTCAGCCCATGACGAAAGTCTTTATGCGTACCGGCGAGCCAGACGCGGCGAATTGGATCAGCCGCTCAATTGGTGAAATCGAAGTGATGCGCCTTGAGGAGACCCGTACCGAGAACATCCCCAGGTTTTTTGAGAGGTTCCACCGCAGCAAAAGCGAGCACTGGCAGCGGCGCACGGAGCCCCTGGTCATGGCTTCCACCATCGAGGGACTGCATAACCTGACGGGCTATATCAAGTCTCACGATTTGGTTGTGTGGGCGACATTCCCTCGTATGGACGCTCAGAAAGTACATCCGGGATTCATGCCGCGGCCGCTGCCCCAATTGGAGACATTGCCCGCACCAGAGACAATTCCTGCTCCTACCGCCGCAGCGCCGACGGATATCCAACTGGTCGGCAAAACTGCGCATCAACAAAACCTTGAGCGTGACGGCGAGTCCAAGGAATTTGAAATATTCGAGTAAACGGGAGCAGTTAGCGTGCTGACAATCTCTAAACCTTTGAGCGCCGGCCAGGCCCAGGCGTACCACTCGAAGGAATTCACCAGCGCGGAGCAGGCTTACTACAACCAGCAGGGACAGGTGCGGGGAGAGTGGCACGGCAGGCTGGCCGAAGAATGGGGTTTGAGGGGAGAGGTCAGCGAGGAGCAATTCAATCGTTTGGCCAACGGCCAACATCCGGGGACCGGCGAGCAGCTCGTTAGGGTCAGAGAGTCCTTTGAGTACAAGAATGAGAAGGGCGAAACGCTGAAGACGATGGAGCACCGCGCCGGCTGGGACGCTACCTTTAGCGCGCCGAAGAGCGTTTCTCTCACGGCCCTTGTTGGTGGTGATGACCGTGCGCATCAGGCTCACCGGGAAAGCGTCGGGGTGGCCCTGGACGAACTGGAGCGATTTGTGCAAGCTCGAATGGGTGGGAACAACCCGGCTGAGACGACAGGCAAATGGGTTGCCGCCAAGTTCGAGCACGATAGCGCCCGTCCAGTGAACGGCTACGCGGCGCCACAGCTTCATACCCACGTCGTATTCTTCAACCTCACCGAAACCCAAGACGGGAAAACGCGGGCGATCCAGCCCCAGGAGCTTTACAAGAGTCAGCAATACGCGACGGCCGTTTATCAGGCGGAGCTTGGGTACAGGCTCAAAGAGCTTGGCTACCAAATTGAGGCCGGAAAGAACGGCGCGCCCGAAATCAAGGGTTACACGCAGGAATACCTGGAAGCATCAAGCCCCCGCAGCCAGCAGATCAAAGCGCATCTTGAGGAGCACGGCCTTTCGGGGGCAGGCCCCGCGCAGATCGCGGCGCACCAGACGCGGGACGCCAAGAGCCCGCTACGCGCGGAAGAGATGCTGGAACGACACCGAGAACTGGCCGAGGCTTTCGGCAACCAGGCCCAACGGGTTGTGGAGGAGGCCCAGACCCGAGGCGTGCAAGAGCAATACACCACGCAGGAGAGGGAAACCCGTGCGCAGGAGGCTATTACGTACTCGCGGGACCGCCACATCGAACGTGAGGCCGTCGTGGACGAGCGGGAGTTGATGCGTGACGCTTTACGGCGAGGCATGGGAGAGACGACCTTCCAGGAAGTGCGGCAGAACCTCGATCAGCGCATCCGCTCAGGTGAGCTCATCGAAGTGCGGCAGGAGCGCCCTGGAGCTTCCGGCCGGGAGCTTACCACGCGCGAGATGCTCGAGTATGAGCGCGACAACCTGGCGCGGATGAAGGCTGGGCAGGGAAGGCGCGAGCCTCTGGTACCGGAACAGTTCCGGGAAGATCTAGCCGGCAAGTTCTCCCACCTATCCTATAGCCAGCACCAGGCGGTGAAGGAGATCCTCAGCAGCCGAGACCAGGTGGTGGGGTTGGAGGGGACGGCCGGGGCAGGAAAGACCACTTCCCTTGCGGCGATCCGCGAGGCCGCCGAGCGCCAGGGCTATCAGGTAGAAGGGTTCGCACCCACGTCCCGCGCCGCGCAGCAGCTTGAAGACGCCGGCATCCATTCGAGCACTTTACAGCACCATCTCGCGAAGTCTCACATGGACGGCAGAGGCCGCCATCTTTACGTTGTTGATGAGTCCGGCTTGGCGAGCACGCGGCAGATGAATGATTTTTTGCACCGGCTCCAAGAACAGGATCGGGTGATATTCGTGGGTGACACCCGCCAACACCAGGGCGTGGAAGCAGGGCGGCCCTTTCAGCAGCTACAAGAGGCTGGAATGCGCACCGCGCACCTGGACGAAATCATCCGCCAGAAGGATCCCGCCCTGAAGGAAGCCGTCGAGCAGCTCGCCCAGGGCCACGTGCAGGAGGCGATTGACAACCTCAAGCAGCAGGGGCGAGTGCATGAAATCGCCGACCGCCAGGAGCGACTGGACGCTATCGCCAAAGCTTACGTGGAGCGCCCGGAGCAGACCTTGGTGGTATCACCGGACAACCGTTCCCGCCAGGAGATCAATGAGCGGATTCACGGCGAGCTGCAATCAAGCGGCAGGGTCGGGGACCAAGAACAGCAGGTCAGTGTGCTCGTCCCCCGACAGGAGATGACGGGGGCAGACCGGCAATGGGCTGCGCAGTACCAACCCGGCGACATCGTGCGCTACAGCCGTGGGAGCAACGCGATTGGGGTACAGGCAGGTGAGTATGCGCACGTAACCGGGATTTATCAGAAGCAGAACTTAGTTACCGTGGAACGCGAAAACGGCCAGAGGCTCACTTACGACCCACACCGGCTACACGGAGTGAGTGTTTACCGGGAGGCTGAACGCGAGTTTTCAGCCGGTGACCGAGTCCAATTTACGGCGCCGTACCGGGAAGAGCACATTGCCAACCGCCAACTTGGAAACGTGGAAAGAATCGACGCGGAGGGGAACATGCAAATCCGTCTCGATTCGGGCCGGGAAGTGGAGTTCAACATTCGGGAACATCCGCACATTGATTACGGTTACGCCGTAACCAGCCACAGCAGTCAGGGAGCCACCGCCGACCGGGTGCTGGTGCACGTGGACACCGAGCACGCCCACGAGCATCTCGTCAATTCACGGCTGGCTTACGTATCGGTGTCGCGCGGCCGGTACGATGCGCAGATTTACACCAACGATGCGCGGAACCTGAGTGAAGACCTCAGCAGAGAAACTTCAAAGCGGTCGGCGCTTGAAGGCGAGAGAAGCAGGGATGATGCTCCGAGCAATCATCATGCCCAGGAGGAATCGCGCGGGGAACGTGAGCGAGAGCAAACTCAGCAGTACAGTATCGACAGGGAAGATCGGTAACATTGACGAAAGGGTGAGTCGAATGAAGAGACAAAGCAGACGGGAAATGGTCGAAGGCGTCCAATATGCGGCGTTTTGGCTGGGGAACGAAATTCACAACTTGCCGCGGGAGGCGGCCTTCGCCACGTTGCTTCATGAGATTTCTGACGAGGCCATCGATTTCGTCATGTCCTTCAGTGGCGTCGGTCGGCAGATTGTGGCTGCCCTTACAGGCGCTCTGGCGACCAAGTTATACGGTGACCCGGACAAAGACTATGCCTTCGAATGGACGGATGGAGAAGAGCTTGACGCTGAGCTGGTGCTGGCGAGCGCGCTCCAGCTTGAGCGGTTCCGTCGAGCCGACATGGTTGAGGTTGTGAGTCTTCCGACCGACCCGTGGGCTCGTGGCGCGGTTTTCGAGTGTCGGTTGACTCGCAGACGGAATGGGCGGACCCGCCGCTTGAATGCAATGGGGCTAATGAGATTGTTTCTCCCGGATGCTTGGAGGTGTCCACCGGAGTTTGAAATCTCCGAGGGCACAGACCGCCGCACGGAGCGTTGCAAGTCTCGGAGAAGACGAACGAGCTGGCCCGGGTCGACCGAGACGCCGTTTTCCAGCGGCGCGGAAACCAGGGGGGATTGTGGCGGCCGCGCGGCGTCACGGCGGCGCAGGGGACCGGGACTGGCCCCCGCGGCCGGCTCCTTCGGGCTACTCACAAAGGACACGCGCAGTGGCACGGGGATCTACTACCTCCCCGCAGCCCTGGGAACACAGGCGCCCCGACGGCGGTCCGGGTAGTAGCCGGTCCTTCCGCCGGGGCATCGAAGGAGGCGGCTACTACCACGCCTGCCGCGATGGTACCCGTTTCCGCCGACGCGTTGCCCAGCGGCCGTCGCAGACGCGCCTCCCTGGCCACGGACGCGCGCGCCGCGCGGGCCAGGCTCGCGTGGGCGGCATACGGCCCGGTCCATTGGGCCGGTGCCGACCTCCCGCGTGACACGGGCCGAATCTGGCAGCGTTACCGTTACAGCGG
>JAJYNF010000034.1 GCA_021786455.1 Acidobacteriota bacterium | reverse complement strand
ATATCTCCGGAAAGGCGAACAGGAAGGTGCCGTGGTGTTGTTGCCCGGAGGCGAAGCGGGAGTCCCGGCGGAATTCAAAGGGGGATTCTATGTGAAACCTTCCCTCTTGACAGGCCCGCCCGACAACATTTGCGCCCGGGAGGAGATCTTCGGGCCCGTGGCGTACCTCATGCGGTTCAAGACTGAGGACGAGGCCGTAGATCTCGTGAACCGTTCAACTTATGGTCTTGCCAACAGCGTCTGGTCCAAGGACATCGATCGAGCCCGTAAAGTAGGAGAAGCCCTAGTTGCGGGAAATAGCTGGATCAACGCTCACAACCTCTTTCCACACGGCGTTCCATACGGCGGACACAACCTGAGTGGATACGGAGGAGGCGTCCTCAGCCCGGAAACGTTCATGGATTACTTGCGACCACAGTCAGTGGTGCGCCCTAACGGCTGAAGTCGCCCAGATGGACAAGCGGCGGAACCAATTCCTGAGTTTCACGATCCAAGTCGTGGCCTGGACCCTGACCGATGTGGGGTGGCGCATGGTTGTTGTCAACTAGTACTACTGTGTTATAAAAATGGTGTCCCGCAATAGGGGCAACCCTTAAGCCGCCGCAGCAAAACCTGCGCAATCGTCAGGCGCAGCGTGGCGATTGACCAGGGATGATGCCGTGCCGTGCGAACCGGCAGCACCCCGCGGCCGAAAATCCGGCGGGGCTTCGGCGAAGGATAATTCCAGTTGACCGGCTCGGGCGGAGGGGGGAAAAACGGCTCCGCTCCGCCACCAGGAACCCATAGGCCGCGATGCACAGGGTCGCATGATGATGAAACCCACGCCAGCCCCGGCCCTCGAAATGGCCCAGCCCCAATTCCTGCTTCAATTCTTCATAGTCGCGCTCGATGATCCAACGCTGCTTGGCCAGCCGGACCCAGTCCCGGATTTTGGTCTCCGCCGGCAAAGTCGCGAGCCAATATTTCGTCGGCTCGGCCTCTCCTTTCGGCCACTCGATGAGCAGCCACTCCTCCGGACGCGGCTCGGTGCGCTTTTCGTCCCGATGCGCCGGACGGACGCGCAGCAAGGCAAACCGCGAACGGAGCGGACGTTTCACGCCCTCCCGCCAAGCGATGTTTTTCCATGCCCTCTCCGGCAATCCTTGAGCCAGCGAGAGGACGGAAACCGGCCGATGATCCCGATCCCGCCGCAAGCGCTTGGGAGGCTGGCCCCGGCCGCTCCACGGCTTTTTCGGCAACGGTCCTTCACCCGGCTTCCAAACCGTCGTGGCGCGGTTCACGCCCAGCACGTAGGGCAGATCCAGCGCGGTGAGGGCTTCGCGGAACCAAGTCTCATTGCCATACCCCGCATCCGCCACCACCGGCGCTCGTGGAATTCGCTCTTCCATCGCCCAGCGAATCTGTCCCAGCGCGATGGCCGGTTTGGTCTCGAAGCGAATTTCTTCCGGCACGCCCGCCGTCTCCCGTCGCTCTTGATCCTCGGCCCAGCTTTCCGGCAGATAGAGCCGCCAAGCCACCGGCAGGCTGGCCGCCTCGGTGGTCACCGACAAACTCACCGCCACCCGGCAGTTCTCCTGCTTGCCCACCTGCCCGCAATACTGCCGCGCCACGCCCACCGAGTGCTTGCCTTTCTTCACCAATCCCGTGTCGTCCACCACCCAGGCGACTACCGGCCCTTTCTCTGTCATCGCAGCCAAAGTGTATTCCCGGACGCGCCGTAGCACCGCCTCGTCACTCCAGGGCGCATCGGCTACCAGGTGGTGCAGCGATTGGTGCGTTCGCCGCACGTTGTCGGGTGCCAGACGGGCTGCCATCGGTTCCACACTCTTTCGCTCGCCGGGCAGCAGCAGGCCGGTGCAATAAGCCTTCAGCGGCTCCTCCCGGTCTCGATGCCCTGCGCCTGGCGCCAGGCTGTTAAGATAACCCGCAAGGCGTTTCTGTTGTGCGCCTGGCGCCATCACGTCGGCGCTCATGAAATGAGGATACCATATTTTATAACACAGTAGTACTAAAAGTGTGTCCGAGAATTGAAGTCAACCGTGGCGGGGCGTCGGTTGAAAAGTCGGCTGCGCCCCGGAGCAGAGCCAATCTTCCTTGGGTTGACCCGGCCACGGAAACGGCGCCTTGGCGGCTAGCGGCTGTTCCCCTCTTGACAGCGCCGCCCTCTCGATCAACGATCCGATCCCGCGGGATTCGGTAGCCGCGACGGTGATGTTCCCGTCGCGGGTTCGGCGGATTGAATCCAATACCCGCGACACAGCAAGCGGTATCGCGGCGACCGGATCTCTCACCCCGTCATTTCGAGCCCGTCGTGGCGGGGGAGGAATCTGCTTTGGCTCGTCGCAAGTTCCGCGAGGAGTCCGCTTCGGCCTATGACATCTTCAATCGTCCATCCTCCATCCTCGCTTCCCGCGCCGGTTTTTCACGACTCCAAGCGCGGCATCAAAATCTATCAGGGCGATTCGCTGGAGCTTCTCCCGCTTTTTACGGAAAACTCCGTGGACCTGATTTTCACCGACCCGCCCTATTTGCTTTCGAACGACGGCATCACCTGCCACGCCGGCCGGCGAATGAGCGATAACAATTTCCACATATAACAAAGGAGGCCCTTTATGTCTCGCATCAGGAAGGAGGCAATCCACCGGGCAATCGTCCGCGCGGCAGATTTGTTGGACCGAAACGCTGACCCCGCTGATACGTTCCAGGGCGTTCTGGGCGTGCAGGACGCTCGGGCGCTGAACGTTCTTATCGCGCTCGCGCTGCGTTTTGTTTGCCAAGAAGAAAACACTCTGCGCCAACTCGGATGACCCAAATGAAAATGGCCGCGCCACTTCGGCCTCGACCGCGAAGAGGTTCTTTACTCGGCGATCGCCGCTTTGCTTGAGGAAGCGTGGCGGCGCTACGACGCCAGCCCCAAATCCCGCGAACCGGCCCTTTCTGTTAACAAGACAGAAACCTGGATATACCCTGCGAGGTAGCAGCCCTGTTTATACATGGCGGACGTAATATGAGACGCACTCGAGGGGGGTTGATATCCCGCTCCAGGTTTGATCTACTTGCTGGACGGAGGCCAAGCATGTCCTTTACACCAGTAACGGCCAGCGTCCTAGATATCCTCAACGCACCGACCCAGTACGTCATCCCCGTCTACCAGCGCGACTACAAATGGGGAAAGGACGAGGCGCGGGAGCTGATCGAAGACTTTTCAAGTTATGCCGAGGCGGAGGGCGGCCTGTTTCTCGGGAGCATGATATTCGAGCGTTCGGGAGGCAAGACGCTCATTGTCGATGGGCAGCAGAGACTTACCACGATTCTCCTCCTTCTGGTCGCCTGCAGAAGGAGAGCTGACGCATTGCGCCACCAGAAGCTCGGCCAGGAGATCCTGCGACAAATCACGTTTGTCGACCCGGCCACGGCCCAGTCCAAGGGTGTTCGCCTGGCCGCGTCCGAGTCAGTCCGCGACGTGTTTGAGTACATCACGGACAGCTCGTGGGACGGCGCCTTCCCGACTGTTATCGACAAGAAGCCCGTCAGGAGGCAGGTCAACAGAGTCAAACCGATCTACTGCTACTTCTGGGACGAGGTGTCCAAGCTCGACCAAGCCAAGCTTGAGGGCTTCCTTCGCGCCGTCTACTCGGCATTCGCGATTAAGATTGAGATACAGGACGAGGTTGCCGCCCTGAGTATCTTTGAGAGGACCAACGCAAGAGGAATGGAACTCGAAATTTCCGACCTCCTTAAGACTTATCTCTTTGACAAGAACGTCGCGGGAATCAAGGAACTGTGGTCGGAGGTCGTTGAGAACTCCGGCGGGACAATCCTGAGGATGCTGAAGTACTTTTACATTGCCCAAAAGGAGCATGTGTTAAAGCCCAAACTCTACATCCAGCTCAAGCAGTATGCGACGCAGGTAGGCGCGGAGAAACTCACAAGCGAGCTGGTGAAGTTCTCCCGGTTTTACAAGACCGCAAGGAGCCAGTCCGTCGATGAAAAAGCGGTGGGCGAGTATTTCGAGACCAAGGGGTTAAAGGAGGTCTCCACACACCAGCCGATGCGGGAAAGGATCGCGTTCTCCCTCCAGGCCCTACGCGAATTCGGAGTTACCCAGTTTTGCCCTCCGGCATATGCCGCCATCGAGGGTGCCGCGGAGGCGGGGAGGCCGAAGCCCGCCGCAGCCAAGGCCCTCGTGAGGCTCTTCGAGGCGTTCGAGAAATACCACTTCATTAACAATGCCGTTTGCGACCGAGTCGGTAACGAAGTGGAGATGCTCTACGCCGACTCGTGCAGCGAGCTCCGGCGCGCGGCAGACATCTCCGTTGCCGTTGACAAATTTATAGCCAAGCTCGCCGCAAAGCTTGCTCCCGAGGATGAGTTCGTAGCCCGCTTCTGCGACCTCTCGTATTCGTCCGGAGCCCTATCGCTTCTCTTCTACATCTTTGACCGCTTCAACAACTTCGGGCGTGAGCCCGGGCAGTGGCTTAGGATATACGATCCCGACCCGAAGGTCGCTAGGAGACATAACAGCATCGAGCACTTCCATCCCCAGAGGCCAGGTCCGGACCTTGCGGTGGAAGACGCCACGCGCGAATGGGCAAATAATATTGGGAACCTCCTCCCCATCCATTACAAGGTGAACTCGAGCCTGGGGAACAGCAGCCCAGCAAAAAAGATCGAACTCCTGAAGGGGAAGCTGAGCAAGAACATCGAAAATTACTCCTACGTCAAGGACTTCATAGGCCGATACGGGGACGCGGCGGCCACCTGGGACGGGTCAAGCATCCAGAAGCGCGCGGAGGACATGGCCCGGGAGGGGTACGACAAGGTCTGGAAGATTAAATAGCGGCGCCCACGCGCGCGGCTGGACGCTGGATGTGCTCAACGTTGTGAGGGCGCTCGGCAAAAAGGAATTCTCGCTCGCCGAGGTTTACGCCCACGCCGACGCTCTGGCCCGCCTGCATTCCGCCAACCGCCACGTGAACGATAAAATCCGCCAACAATTACAAATCCTTCGCGACCTGCGAATCATCCGCTTCCTGGGGCGAGGGCAATACAGATTTTCTTAAGGGGATGCGTTAAGCGAGCATGAGGCGTTCGCCTTTGGGTTTGGGAACGGGATCGCCGAATTCCTTCACCGTGTCAATCCAAAACTGGATGGCCTGATTGGCATTGGCCAGTGCGGCCTGCTGGCTCTCGCCGTGTGCCATGCAGCCGGGCAGTTCCGGAACTTCTGCAACAAAACCTGGTCTTCGTTGCTCCAGTAAATAATGATTTCGTATTTGTGCAAGCCTACCTCCCGCCTCTCGATACGGTTGCTTGACATCATCACGGTAGCTGTGATTCGATAGCGGACGTAGATATCTGCGCGAAGGGGGTGTGGAGCAATGGGCAAAAGAATCTGGGCGATCCTTTCCTTGGCGGGGCTAACTGGCGCAGCCGGAACCGCAGCATCTCCTGCGGCCATGCCCGTGAATCCAAAAGCGCGGCAATCCGCCCGAAAGGAAGTGTTCTTCAAGACGGAGAAGCATTTTAAGGAGATGAAAGCTGCCGAGGAGGCCAAGCGAGCCAAGCAACAAAAATTCATGAAGTACGAGCGCCAACGTGCCGAGAAGGCGGCCGGCCACAAGAATGGGCCGCTTATCAAATGGAGCAAGGCTCGAGCCGAGCGCAAAAACGCCAAGCGACAAGTTGAATTGAAGTATCAAAAGCATCGGGCTGAGACGCAGCGTCGGCCGCGACGATAGCCCCCGGAGGTATGCTGGCATTTTCGGAGCGTAGAGACCGCCTCCGAGCCTCAAGGAAACTAGGCATTCCAATGCGCTGGCCCTTCGCGTTCGGCAAGTATTCAGCGGCTTGGTGGAAGCAGAGGCTAGGCGCGCCCGATCGGATCGCAGAGTTCTATCCTACGCCGCTCTGCGTGGCGCGGCAGATGCTCGAACTGGCGGAAACTTCGCCGGAAGATGTCGTTTATGATTTGGGCTCGGGCGACGGCAGAATCCCGATTCTTGCGGCTCAGGAGTTTGGCTGCCGCGCGGTGGGTATTGAGGTGGACGATAAGCTTTACCGCCTTTCCGTCGCGCGAGTGGCCGAGCTGGAGCTGGGGAACCAGGTCAGCTTCCAGCGGATAAACTTCTTCGAAGCCGACTTTCGGCCCGCCACGGTCGTAACACTCTACCTACTGAGCGTGGTGAACGAGCAGTTGCAGCCCCGCTTAGGGAGCCATTTGCGCACTGGCGCCCGCATTGTCTCTCTGGATTTTCCCGTGCCCGGGTGGAAGCCCGAAGATGTCCGGCAGGTGCACTCCGTGAACGAAGTGGAGTACACGCTCTATCTGTATCGCCGGCGCCCCCTTCGCCTGCCCGTTGAGCGCCCCGAGCGCCGGACGGCGAACGACGCCGACCAAGCCTCAGCCTTATCGGATCGCTCCGGCGGACAGAACCTGCAACCGAAAGTCTAAAGCCGCCACAAAACATCGCTTGCAGCGTCGCTTGAATCCCCTGTCACACCATGAGAAATCCGCCGTTGACCTCGATGACTTGACCCTGAATAAAGCGCGCCTGGTCGGAGCAGAGAAACGCGACCACGTCGGCCACCTCAGCGGCGTTCCCCAGACGACCCATAGGAGTTGCTTTGGCGACCGCTTCGAGCGCCTGCGGAGTGGAGAACTGGGCGTGATAATTCGTGTCAATGGTTCCCGGCGAGACGGCGTTGACTCGGATACCGAAGGGCGCGAACTCGCGCGCCAAGCCTTTGGTCATAGCTGAAAGCGCCGCCTTGGCCGAGGAATAAGCGATGGCCCCAAGTCCTCCGCCAAAGCGCGCCGCCACGGAAGAGATGTTTACGATAACGCCTGATTTTCGCTCCACCATCCCGTGGAGCACGGCTTGCGTCACCAGAAAGGCGCTGGTCAGGTTGAGCGTGAAGACTCGATTCCAAAGCTCTTCCGTCATCTCCAAAAATCGCGTTCGCTGAATCAGCGAGCCTGCGTTGTTAACCAAAATGTCCACAGCAGCGTGGCGCTCCTCAAGCCAATCGAGCAGGCGGTGAATGCCCTCGCTTTGACTCAGGTCGGTAGAGATGGCAGCGGCTTCGCCGCCGCTCTGGCGAATCCGCTCCACGAGTTGCGCGGCCGGCTCGTGGCCGGAGTGATAATGAATCAAAACGGACGCGCCCCGCGTGGCCAGCGTCCAAGCCGTTTCTGCCCCGATGCCTCGGCTGGCCCCGGTGACCAGTGCCGTCAAGCCCTCAAAAGGTTTCTTCTCGTTCATAAACTATCCTCCGCGGGAAGCTCTGATGAAGCTGGAGAAATCGGTCCCACCAGAGTCCACAAGATGGCTGCGCAAATCAAAGGCATGATGCCAAAGCCAACGAAGACCGGCACACACGAAAAATGGTCCACCACGATGTTACGCAGCGGGGCTCGGTGGCAGGATTTGCCGGAGGAGTTTTCTTCGCCATCCACTTGCTGGCGGGGCGACTGGGAGGAGCAAGGCGTCTGGCTTAGAATCTGGCGAGCGTTTCTGGCCGGGTTAGGGGTGTTCCTTTGGGAGTCCGACTTTATCCTGCTTCCCCGTCGGAGGTCCGGCTGGCGGAAGAAACGCTCCAGACGATTCGGGTCGGGCGACGCCACTGCGGCGGGCACCCACGACAAAAGCCCGCGCGGGTGATCGCCAGCAAGGGCTACGACAGCGATGCGCTGCGCGAGCGACTGCGGCGACGCGGCATCGTCTTGCTTGCCCCGCACCGTTCGAATCGGTACCGGACCGCGCCGCAAGACGGGCGCGTGCTGCGCCGTTACAGGAAGCGATGCATTATCGAACGCAGCATCGCCTGGCTCGGCAACTTCCGGCGGCTGGTCGTGCGCTATGATCGGTCGCTCACCATCTACCAAGCGTTCGTTCATAACGCTTGCCTCATGATCGCCGGAAGGTTTTGAAATGACTTGTGGCCTTCGACCCGCCTTCTTGCGCGCGCGGCATTACGCCGGGCCACCCACGATGCAAACGTGCTCTAAAACCGATGCGATCTCTCATCGAGGCAACTCCGAGCCCGGCTAAATCGGATCCGTGGTCAGCTTAATCTGGATTATTGGCTGCTCGAAGATCGATTCGTGGCTGATTATGTAAACGTTTAGATCCGCAGTCCAACCGCCCGGAAATGTTTTCACCCCTCCCAGGGCGACGTAGGGACGCTGCGTCAGCTTCCATCCGCTTGCCTCGGCACAACCCTTGAGAGTCTTAATCGCGCTTTCGAGGTTGCTACCATTAAGTGCAAACATGCGTGTAACAGAAGTCAACGTTCTTCCCCCAAAGCCGATGCCATGAGTAGATCCGGCGGTGTCGGCATTGATCTCTTCTTTCTCACGAAAGGGACTGAGTCCGGGGACATCGCACTGAAATAGGCGATCGGCTCGCAGAATTTTAAGGCGCGCTGCGTTAACGCCGTCCTCGTGATGCCAACGCGTAACGGTGATGACTACCACCAGCAGGAGATACGCGGAAGCTCCTGCTATGACGAGCAGCAGCAATAAGCGAAGGGTGGAGATTTTTTTCAGTTTCTGCCACATTGGCAGGGTTTGCCCTCTACCAATAGTCAGATCAGTTCCGAGGCCACGGGGACGCCGCTAGATTCTAACATACTCAACACTGGCTGACCGAAATGGTTAACCGAAGTGTCAGAGCCAAAACACCAAGCCGACGACGGCCGCGCCCGCGGGGTGGTCGGCCTCCCAAGGATG
>JAJYNF010000084.1 GCA_021786455.1 Acidobacteriota bacterium | reverse complement strand
CGCTGCGGTCGCCCGTGCCCACCATGGACCGTCGCTCTTCGACGATCTGCTTTTGCTGCTCCTGCACCTTCATCTCATACAGTCTTGACCGCAGGACTCGCATGGCCTTCGCGCGGTTTTTAATCTGGGATTTTTCATCCTGACAGGAAACGACGATCCCCGTGGGCAGGTGGGTAATGCGGACGGCCGAATACGTGGTGTTCACGGATTGGCCGCCCGGCCCCGAAGAGCAGAAGGTGTCCACGCGGATGTCCTTGGGATCAATCTCGATTTCTACCGCGTCGGCTTCCGGCAAGACAGCCACGGTCACGGCCGAGGTGTGGATTCGTCCTTGCTGCTCGGTTGCGGGAACACGTTGCACGCGGTGGACGCCGCTTTCGTATTTCAGCTTGCTGTAAACCTGCCGCCCCTCCACAAGCGCGATAACTTCTTTGAGGCCGGCCACGGCGGAAACCGATGTGGACAAAACCTCCACCCGCCATCCTTGCGACTCCGCGTAGCGCGTGTACATGCGAAAGATTTCCTGCGCGAACAAGGTTGCCTCGTCGCCGCCCGTGCCGGCCCGGATCTCCAGCACGGCGTTCTTCTCATCGTTCGGATCGTTGGGCAGAAGAAGAATTTTCAGGCGAGCTTCCGTCTCTCCCTGCTGTTTCTCGAGTTGCGCAAGCTCTTCTTGCGCCAATGCCTTCATCTCCGGCTCCGACGACGATTCTTCGAGCAGCGATTTGGCGCCGACGATGTCCCTCTGGATTTCCTTCCATTCGCGAAACTTCTCAACGATCACGCGCAGTTCGGCGTGCATCTTCGCAGCCTTCTGATAATTCGCCGGGTCGGCGAGAATCTTTGGGTCGCTCAGCGCCAAAGTCAGCTCGTCGTAACGCGTCTCAATTTCCTCGAGTTTGCCAATGAAGTTCATCTTACCGTCCCGCTCACTCAGTCAGGGAGCAAAACTCCTGCCCAGCAGGCGCCGCTACGGGTTGCGTGCTACCGGCGCTTTGTCCCCAAACGTTCATGCTACCACGAGGTCGCCACCTTGCTGTTTCTCGAGTTCGAGCGCCGATTCGAGCGCTCGGATGGCGGTCTCAAGTTGGCCGGTGTCCGGCTCGCGCGTGGTGATGCGTTGCAGCCACAGGCCGGGCGCCGACGCTATTTTCCAAATCCTCCCTTTCGCTTTGGCTGCGTACCGAATGAACTCGTACGACACGCCCACGATGACTGGCAACAACGCGATTCTTGCAGCCAGCCGTCCCGCAAACGAGTGGAAGGGGAGAAACAGGTAAAAAATCAAGGCAACGACCATAACAACCAAAAGAAAGCTGGTTCCGCAACGCGGGTGGAACCGCGAGCAGGCGCGCGCCGCTTCAACGTCGAGCTTGCCTCTCCGTTCATACGCCCACACCACCTTATGCTCTGCGCCGTGGTACTCGAAGACCCGCTGAATATCCTTCATCTGTGAAATCAGCGCGAGAAAACCGAAGAAGAGCGCCAGACGAAGCAATCCATCCAGCAGGTTAAACACGAATATGTTTTTCGCCGCACGATAATGCCTGCTGACAAGGGTTGCCATGTAAAGCGGCAGAAACTTGTAAAAGGCGATGAAAAAGCCGAGCGAAAGCGCCACATTCAAGGCCAGGACCCAACGGCTCATCTCCGATTTTCCGCTTGGCCGGGCTTCCGCCGGCTCTGGATTTTCCATGGCTTGCTCAGCGGAGTAACGCAATGCCCAAATGCCGACGACGAGCGACTGGCCGAGCACGCCCAATCCCCGGAGAACCGGCCAACCGAGCCAACGGTGCTTTTCCGCCGGACGATTGAGAGAGCGTGATATGACCCGCAGATTCCCGGATGGCTGGCGAACGGCCACTGCGTAGGAGTGCGGCGCACGCATCATCACGCCTTCGATTACGGCTTGCCCGCCCATGAGCGCCTCTTCCGGCGCCTGAAGCAGCAGCGATGCCGCACGGGTGCTCGCCCATGCCAATTGCCGCCATTTGCCAGAAAAAGCCGTCAAGCTTGATCCCTTCTCCGGAAACTTCGAAAGCGCCACTTGTCCCAGTTGCCGGTTAATTTCGACCTGTTCTTTCCAGGATAGCTGGCCGCTCCAGAGCGTGTCAAACCAGCAAGGCAGTGGTCATGGTCCAGGTTCGATGTGGTTCCTATGGGCAGGCTTTGCCGCTGCATCCATGGGGCAGATGGCCCGAAAGACGTAAGGCGGCCGGAGCCGGAATCATCAGGGGTGGCAAACCGGCTGGTTTAGAGGGAATCGGCGCGTCGCACGATGGCAACGAGTTGCTGGCGGCGTTCAAATTGCCTGGCTGCTCGGGCCGCGGCCTCGAGATGCTTGAATTCACCGAACCGAACCGCGTGCCACACGCGATACTCTGAATCCGAAAAATTAAGCACTCTAGCGGGATATCCTTGCTCTTGAAGGTTCTTGGCGAGCCGAGAAGCGTTGATCGGATCCAAAAATGCCCCCACCTGGATTGAGTAACCGCTTAAGTTGCCTACAGGAGTTGAGGCATTGGGTGTGGTTGGCGCTGCGGTGTTGAGGCCAGGTTGAGGCTCGCTAGGCGGCTGCGACGCAGAAGGCGCGGCTGGCGTTGAAGCGGCAGGCGGTGAACTAGCACTTTGCGGACCACCCACGGAAGGAGTTGGAGACGGTGCTCCAGCCTTCGCGCCATACTCCTGCACCCTAGTGACCATGGCTGATGGAGAAGTCAGGGGCGCTGGGTTGAGCACAGAGGCGACGGTCGCAGGCGGCAGGCTTGCCGTCGCGGGCGGAGTTCGGGGTTTTCTCTCGCCTGATGTGGCGATTCGGGGAGATGAAATTGCAGAGGCCGGTGGAGAGGAGCGAGCCAGGATTTCCGCTGCCTTCGAAGATAGGCCGTAGTTGATTCCAAGAAGGAACCCCGCTACAAAAAGCAGTAATCCCACCAGGATGTAACCCGTTATGAGAATGATGCCGGTCTTTTTATCGATTGAAAAATCGTAAGACATAGACCATACAGCTTCCCTCAGCGCGCCACGACCATCGCCGCGCTTAAGGGATCATCACCGTGAAACCGCCGGGGCTCACGACCTGAATGACGCCTCCCCATTGGCACATCAGCTTGGAATTGTTGTCAAGCGCGGCCATATTGCCGATGGCCACCGTCGGCGACCCGGGAACCCACAGTGACGGCGTCACCGGCACGCAGGGCACAGGGGTAGGGACGCCCAGCGCTGCCGCGGTAGCCGCAGCCACGGCCGGATTGGCGGGCGAGGTACACATGCCGAACGGCACCACGTTGACCATCGGCTGACCATCCTGGATGGTGGCCGCCGGCGGTCCGTCGCACATGACGCGATTTTGGGGCAACACAAGCAACGGGCTCGGAGCAACTCCAAAACTGCATTGGAGTAAGGCGCCAGCACAAACCTGCATTCCCATGGGTCCTGCCCTAAACCGTTTGAATGATCCTCATTGCCCCCGTGCGCCGGCTGTTGGGGCCTTGGGCGCTGGGGTAAGCTGACCGTCTAGATAATACAGCTTTTCCCTTAATTTTCCATCTTCTCCGTAAGCTAACACTTCTCCGTCGAGTAAGCCGTCCCGATAATTCATAACGCGGCGAACCTTGCCGTTAGGGTAATACTCCGCGGTCGGACCGTGCAGCTTTCCGAATTGATAGACCGACTTCCGGGTCGCCCGTTGATTTTCATCGAACCATGATGATTGGCCTTCGAGCAGGCCGCCCTTATAGTTAAGCTTCGCTCGGATGCGGCCCGTTTCGTCATAAAGAACGGCTTCTCCATCTTGCTTCCCGTCCTTGAAAAATGCCTTCCAGCGAGGGAGCTGGTCCACATAGACGCAGGCAGGCCCGTTCAATTGGCCGTTTCGGTAATGTAACTTCCCCCCAATGTTTCCGACGTCGTCGTAGAGAATCGTTTCGCCCTCCAGCATACCTTCCTTGAACGGGGCGCGGCACGTTATACGCCCATCGGGTCCGTAACAAATAGTTTCTCCGTCAAGCTTTCCCCGGAGCAACTGGGCTTTTTCCCTAATCCGGCCATCGGGGTAGAATCTCGTCCGTTGCTGTGCTTCAGACATGGCTCGTTGGAGGGGGAAAGGCGAATATGTTCGCCGCACCCCGGCCTCTAATTGATTTTCACAATCGCTCCCTTAACGACCATCATGCCGCTGCTTTCTACTGTGTGGGAAGCGTTAGCCTTGCTGGAGATGGAGATATTGGCTTCATTGCTCATGGTTGTGCCTGCCTTGTTGGTAAGCGACGTGCCCGCCTCGTTTGTCAGATCGGTTCCAGCCTTGTTTTCGAGTGAGGTTCCAGCCTCATTCGTGAGGTCGGTTCCAGCCTTGATTTTTACCGACCCGCTGACTTCAATCGTTAAATTGCCGGACACTTTGAGCGTGAAGTTTCCGGAAACCGTTTGCGTGAAGTCAGCCTGGTTGGTATGCGTTTCATTTCCCGTGACGCTTAAGTCCCGTTTCCCCTTCACCTCGTGCGTTTCGTTCCCTTCCTTCACGGCGATCATCCGATTACCTTTTTCCACGGAGAGTTTGTCATCTTCTTCCAAGATGGTCGCGGATCGCGTTTTGTGGACCGTGACCGTCTGATTGTTCAAGACTTCCACGTTCAAGTCTTTTTGGGCGTGAAGGTAGATTTCTTCCGAGCCGGATTTGTCCTCAAAGCGAAGCTCGTTAGAACCGTTCCCGCCTTTCGACGAGTTGGTCTTGATGGTGCTTTTGGTTTGCTCGTCCGGGAGAACGTAAGGGACGATTTGCTCCGCGTTATAGACCCCTCCGGTGATAAGTGGCCGGTCGGGGTCGCCGTCGAGAAAGCTGACCACCACTTCCTGTCCGATTCGTGGAATGAAATTGCTTCCCCAGAGTTTGCCGGCCCATGCTTGCATCACGCGAACCCAGCACGAGCACGTCTCGTCCTGGGCAGAACTCTGGTCCCAGCGGAATTTCACTTTGACGCGGCCGTATTCGTCAGTCCAGATTTCTTCGCCCGCTTTTCCCACTACCTGTGCGGTCTGGGTTCCCATGATTTTGGGGCGAGGGGTGAGCCGCGGCGGATAGTATTGCCGATCCGCGGGAATCGCCTCGAAGGAATTGGAATATTCGCGCTGGGTGGCTCGATGGGAAACCCACAACAGGGCATAAGATGCATTAACGTCCGGACGATAGTGATTGACGAGGTCAAATTTGCAGCCCGCGTGAAACGCTCGGCAAGTGCTTATGCCACGCAAAACCGTGCGGCGCGCTTCGAGAGCGGTCAAACGTTTATCGGCCAAGGTTTCGCCTGCGTCCTTCGTGCTGTACCCGCCTGGGTATTCGTAGAGGGATCGCTCGGCGCCACTCCCGGAAGCCTGAGCCAGGAGGTTGGTGGATGGAGTTTTGAAATTATAATCGGTGGATTTATATTCGCCCGGGGTGACGTAATGTTCCTGCGAGCATTCCAAGATCGCATCCAGCTCCTCGCGGGAGGGGTGGGGAGTCCGCAAGGAGACCTGCGCGAGACCAGGGCAAGCGCCATACGCCGAGGGATCGTCAGCCAGGACGAGAGTGTGCTTGTCCTGGTCGTGCTCAAAGAAATAAAAAATTCCCTCCGCTTCCATCAACCGAGAAACAAAGCCAAGCGAGGTTTCCTGGTATTGGACGCAATATTCGTGTGGCTCGTAGGTGCCGGTCAGGGAGTCCCTGAAGTCAGTGAATCCGAGATCGGAAAAAACCTGTTTGATAATGTCCGGGGTAGTCTTGTTTTGGAAGATCCGGCAATCCGACTTCATGGTCAGCAACCACAGCCAGGGATGGAGATCCGCGTAATAAGTCGTGAAACGCTCGGATTTACCCGCCTGCGCAAACCGCCCGACGATGCCGTTCAAATATTGATGCTGGGCGTCGGGGAGAACAAAGCTGAGAGTGACGTCTTTGCCGACAATTTGCCCGGGATTCAGAGAATCATCTTCCGAAATTAATTCCAGCTCATAACGGAAGAGGCCGGACAGCCGTTCCTCTCCCTCAAAGCTTTTAAGCAGAACCTTGTTTTCGCCGAACGGGGTGGTGATCCGTATCCAGTCCGATTGTTGAGTGAAAGGCATGGCTTGACGCGCTCCGAGGATCGAAAGTAATCAAATAGCTGTGTTTTTCGCTCTTCGCGCCGCGCGCTTGGTTTGCGGCGCCGTCAAAATCTCTCGGAACAAGGCAGAGAAGAATCGCCCCGTGCGTCGTTCATTCAAAAATTCGGCTCACGGATGTGTCTTCTCCGAAAGGCGATCTGGCCGCAAAGTCACTTGAGCTCCCTGGGGCTCGGACCGACGAGTTTTAAGCCATGATGTCCATCCCACTTGGGCTCGGCCCAACCTCGACTCAGGGACTTCAGCGGGCAATAGATTCAGGCTGAATTTGAAATCATGATCTGTGCCGACATAGAACCGCACCCATTCACACAGAGGTTCATAAGCCGAGCCTTTGGGGAGAAAATCCAGGAACTGAGAGTAGGTTAACGGTCCCGCTTCCACGCCGAAAGCGCCTCCTTGGTCCCAGTAACGGCTCCCCAGGGCCGCGCCCTGGCCGAGAGCGGCATGGCTTGAAGCAGCCCCGAGGTAGGTCCTTTGGTCAGGCTCGATGCCTCGCCACTTGCCTAGGAGCGGCTTCACGGAAAATTGCACCTGGAAGTGATCCGTGAGAATGCGCTCTAATCCCATTGCCGACCTCGGCTGCTGCCAAATGAGGCCCGAATAGAAAACGAGTGCGCGGTCTCTAATCCGCAATCGGTTTCGGAGGGACGGCAGGCCCAACCCCAAGAAGGCGTAGAGGTACTCCGTGATGGGAGATTGTTCCGGGGATCTCGACGTGAGGGCGACGCGATGCGTCTTCCCGACGCGATACATTAGCGAGATCAGGCGATGATTGAAAATATCGAGAAAATCGCGCAGGGCATTGTCCCGGCGGTAAGTTCTCTCCAGGATAAGTTCAGTCAATGGAAGTGGCAACGGCCCCTCGGCGCCGGCTAAGCTTAGAAAATTCACAATGACCTTGGCGCGCGAATCGTTATCCGTTGACGCTTCGATTGCATGAATGTCACTGGCCGGGAAACTGAGGCTGATGTTGGATCGGAACTCGACCGCTTCCTGCCGCGGGTCCGGGCCTCTTCCGATGGGCATGCGTTCAGGATGCATCAACTCGAGCAACCGGACGGCCTGGTAAAAGTCAAACTTGTAACCTTCGGCAAAGAGCCAATCCTTCAGCGAGCTTTGCGAGCCCCAGCCAAATTCAGGCAAGTTCCACCCCTCGAGCTCGGGCGCTGAACATCCAAAATCTGGGCTGAGTGCGTGAATTCAAGATGATTGCCCAGCTCCGCTGTGAGAAGCGCCCCATATTTTCCGTTCTATGCAACCTATCATAGCATCTGCCCCATGGTCGGCAAGCCGCTTTTCCACGCTTTGTGGATCGGTTCCCCACGGGTGCTGTTGCCGCGGGGCTGCGGATTCTCTGGGCGCGGGACGGCAGATTGACGGGGGAAATGAAGCGATATCAGAATCGCGCCTGAGATATAATCTCAGCCGTAGGAGTTAACCTGAATGAAGCGGCGAAACTTCCTGACGGCCAGCGCGGTGGCAGCGGGAGCTGCGATAGCGCCAGGGTTTGCGTTGCGGGCGGCTGGCGCGGCCGGCGATCAAAGCGGCTTCCTTCCCATTCCGAAAAGACGTCTGGGGAGGACCGGTTGGGACCTGTCCATCATTGGCATGGGCGGAATTGTAATTATGAACGCCACACCGGCCGTGGCGAATAACACCGTGGCCGAGGCGGTGGAGGCGGGGGTCAACTACTTCGACGTCGCGCCGAGTTACGGCGACGCGCAGCAATTGCTTGGGCCGGCGCTCAAGCCTTACCGTACCCGCGTCTTCCTGGCGTGCAAGACAGGTTGCCGCGACCGCGCGGGCGCGGCCGCGGCGCTTGATGAGTCGCTTCGGAGGCTCAAGACCGACTATGTGGACCTTTATCAGTTTCACGCGCTGACGACGGTGGATGATGTGGAACGGATCATGGCTCCAGGCGGCGCCATGGAGGCATTCCAGGCGGGGCGCAAAGCCGGAAAACTCCGATGGATCGGATTTTCGGCTCATTCGCCCGAGGCGGCGCTTGCCGCGCTTGATCGTTATCGTTTCGATACGGTACTGTTTCCCGTTAATTTTGCGCTGACCTCGCGCGAGAATTTCGGCCCGCAGGTCATCGCCCACGCCCACCAAAAAGGTGCCGGGATGCTCGCCATTAAAGCGATGGCGAAAGGAAAGTGGCCAGCGGGCATCAGCGGCAACGCTCGGCCCAATCCAAAAGAATGGTACGAGCCGTGCTCGGTGCCCGAAGAGGCAGCGCTGGCATTGCGATGGGCCCTGTCGCAAAAAATCACTTCGGCGATTCCTCCGGGGGATGAACGATACTTCCCCTTGGCGATGTATGTTGGGCAGAATTTTCGCCCCATCGAGCCGGAAGAAGAAAAACTTCTGATGGCCCACGCGCGGAATGTCGTGCCGATTTTCGGACATGCATGAAAACCCGTGACGCTCCGAGGCAGAGTGCTACAACAACCTGTGGCTACCTAAGGAGTTAAACCCATGCGCAACTTCATGCCGCAAGCCATTACCGACCGCCTGACGCGGCGGGAGATGCTTCAGTGGACGACGGGGCTCGGCGTCAGCCTGGCGCTCAACAAGTCCGGTGCCGCGTCGGCTGCTGTGTCGGCTGGCCTGATATCGCTTGACCTGGGCGGCGATATGTGGACCCTGCAGGAAGAAGGGAAATCGGAAACAATCCCCGCCCTGATT
>JAJYNF010000041.1 GCA_021786455.1 Acidobacteriota bacterium | reverse complement strand
CCTGGCCGCGACGCTTCCGCCGTCCAACGCGGCTCCTCTAAGTGGAACGAGCCTGTGGCGATCGGACACCACGGGCAATGAATATCGCGTCACGATCCAAGGAGACCGCTTGGTGGCCAACTGGGTGAATCTTCCCCCGGCCGCCGCCCGCCGCGGCTCCTACATTCGTACGGCCTGCATGCGCAAGGGTTCAAAGTGGGTAGGCACGTCGGCCATCTTTATAGCTTGTTCGCTGGGGGAGGGCCGGCAGGAGCATGTTGCCAATACCTGCCACTTGCGGATGAAGATCGAATTTGACACCGTCACGAAAAACCTGATCACCGGTCGGGGACAGGGGCTGACCAAGTTCGATTGCCGCACCTGTAAGGTGCTGGCGGCGGGATGGGGAAACTTTAAGTGGGTACGGGTTCGATGAGCCGTCCCGGCGCAATCCGGGCGATGCAGCGTTTTTCCCCGGGCTGGTGGTCAATATTTAGATGCCGGGGAAACAAAAAGATGAGTCCAGCTTCCGCCTGAAACCTCAGCGGGTCTTGGCTTTTTTGATCTCTTCGATTAGGGCGGGAACGACTTCGAACAAATCCCCGACGATCCCGTAAGTGGCAATCTCAAAAATTGGAGCTTCGTTGTCCTTGTTGATGGCGACGATGGTGCGCGAGCCCTTCATGCCGACCTGGTGCTGGATGGCGCCGGAGATGCCCAAGGCGACGTAGAGACGCGGCGCCACAGTCTGGCCCGAACTGCCGATTTGCCGGTCCATCGGGAGCCAGCCGCTGTCGCAAATGGGCCGCGAAGCACCCAGTTCTGCGTTCAACACTTCCGCCAATTTCTTAGCCAATTCCAGATTTTCGGGGGATTTAATGCCCCGTCCCACGGCGACGATGATATCGGCCTGCGTCAAGTCCACGGTTTGCTTCGCCTCACGGAAACGCTCGCCTGGATGGGTTCGGATAGCTTCTGACGAAAGGCTGGCGGCAATCGCGGTTACGGGTGCGGGTTGAGCGCTTCGTCGGACCGAGTCCTCGCGGAACGTCCCCGCTTGGAACGAAACAAAGCAAGGCGGATCGCCGAGGGGTTCCGTATCGGCGAGTAATTTGCCCTGAAAAACGGGCCGAACGAAAATCGCCCGATCGCCTTCGCGCCGATAGCCTAGGCAATCACCGATCAATGCTTTGCTGAAGCGCGCGGCAAGCCGCGGGGCGAAGTCGCGGGTTTGGTAGGTATGGCTGAACACCACAAAGCGCGGACGCTGCCGCTCGATCACGGGCGCGAGCGCCGCCGTGAAGCCCTCCGCCGTATAGTCTTCGAGCAACGGTGAGGTGAGCGCGAGCGATTCACTAATTTCCGCGCCGGCGAGTTCGTTGGCTAGGGAAGCAACGTTGGCGCCAGCGACCGCAGTAACCACTGCGGCGCCGAACGCACGGGCTATGCTCTGCCCCGCGGCCACAGCTTCCCAAGCCGCGCGAGCGAGCCGTCCTTCTTGATCCTCGGCCACGACGAGGATTCGATCCGCCATAAAAAATTGCCGCTCTCGCAACTCACATCACGCGAGCTTCATTTCGCAACTTCTCCACCAAGCTCCTCGCGACCTCGCGGGCCGTTCCTTCCAGAAATTCGACCCGGCCGGATTTTTGAGGCACATAAACCTTGGAAATCCTCTGACGGGGAGAAACAGCCTCGGCCGGAAGCCCCAGATCCTTCAGGCTCAACTTCTGGAGCGGCTTGTTTTTTGCGGCCAAGATGCCCTTGAGCGTGGCGTATCGCGGCTTGTTGATGCCCGATTGGATCGTCAGGATGGCGGGCAGGGGCACCTCGATCCATTGGAAATACCCGCCCTCGAGCTCGCGCTTGACCTTGAGCGTTTTCTCGCCAGCTTGAATTTCCATGATGATGGTGGAATGCGGCCAGTCGAGGATTTCCGCCATAAGGACGCCGGTCTGACCAAAGCCGTCGTCGTCCGCCTGCAAGCCCGTCAGGGCTAGGTCGGGCTTTTCCTGCTGAACCGCCGCCGCCAGGGCTCGAGCCGTCGCGTAGGCGTCGAGATTCTGCAAGGCAGGATCGCTGAGGTGCAAGGCACGATCGGCGCCTTTGGCCAAAGCCTCCTTCAGGGCTTGCGTCGCCCGCTCCGGGCCGAGCGTGGCCACGACCACCTCTCCGCCATGCTTTTCCTTGAGGCGCAACCCTTCTTCAAGCGCGTAAACGTCCGGCTCATTGATTTCAAAGCTGAGGTCAGTTTCGCGCACCCAGTTGGCTTCGGCATTTAGCCGAAGCGCCGCATCACGGGCCGGAACCTGTTTGAGGCAAACGAAAATCTTCACGGTGGCGTGTTATTCCAAAAATCGCGGGTTTCGGCGTGCTAACCGGTATATCGCTTGAAAAGCAATGCTGCGTTGGTGCCGCCAAAGCCGAACGAATTTGACAGGGCATACTCGACGTGAGCTGGGCGCGCCTGGTTTGGGACGTAATCGAGATCGCAGTCGGGATCGGGATGCTCGTAATTCACCGTAGGCGGGAGCACCTGGTCGCGCAGAGCGAGAACGGTGATTCCCGCTTCGAGTCCTCCGGCGCCGCCCAGCAAATGGCCGGTCATGGATTTGGTGGAACTGACCGCCAATTTTTTGGCGTGTTCCCCAAAAACCTTCTTGATGGCCAGCGTTTCCAGCCGGTCATTGTACGGCGTCGAGGTACCGTGAGCATTGATGTAATCCACCTGTTCGGGTAGGACCGACGCGCTGGCGAGCGTGTTGCGCATGACGCGCACGGCGCCGTCGGCGTCCTCTGACGGTTGAGTAATGTGGAAGGCGTCGCCCGACATGCCGTAGCCGACAATCTCCGCTAAAATGGTTGCGCCGCGCTGGAGAGCGAAGTTGAGTTCCTCTAAAATCAGGATGCCCGAGCCTTCGCCGACGACAAAACCATCGCGTTCCGCGTCAAAGGGGCGGCTGGCTTTTTCGGGCGCGTCGTTGCGCATGGAAAGGGCGCGCATGGCGGCGAACCCCCCCACCCCCATGGGAGTAATGGCTGCTTCAGCTCCGCCGGAAATCATCACGTCCGCCTCACCCCGCTGAATGAGGCGGAAGGAATCTCCCACGGCATGAGCGCTTGAGGAACAAGCCGTACAGGTGGCGGAATTCGGCCCCTTGGCGCTCCAACGAATGGAAACAAATCCCGAGGCCAGGTTGACGATGGACGCGGGAATGAAGAAGGGCGAGATCTTCCGCGGGCCGCCGTGCATGAGCGCCGTGTGTTCGCGCTCGATGACGTCGAATCCGCCGATGCCGGAGCCAATATACACGCCCACCCGTTCGGAAATTTCCGCCTTGATCTCGAGTCGGGCCTGCTGAATCGCAAATTCCGACGCCGCCAGGGCGAACTGGATGAAGAGGCCCATTTTCTTGAGCTCTTTTTTTTCGACGAATTGAAGCGGGTCAAAACGCTTGACTTCGGCGGCAATGGTGACGGAGAAGCCGGTGGTGTCAAAATGGGTAATGGGGGCGACGCCGCTTTGGGCAGCAAGGAGATTTTTCCACGTCTCCTCCGTCCCGATGCCGACGGCGCTGACCAAGCCGACTCCGGTGACCACGACTCTGCGCGCCAAGTTGCCTATCTCCTTGAGAGGGACGACCGTCAATTTTTGGCGGACTTGCTGTGGGCTTGGATATAGTCAATCGCATCCTTGACGGTGTGAATCTTCTCCGCATCCTCGTCCGGAATCTCGACGTCGAAGGCCTCTTCGAACGCCATCACCAGCTCCACGGTATCCAGCTAGTCGGCGCCTAAGTCGTCCACAAAATGCGCGGTGGGGGTTACTTCGGCTTCATCAACCCCGAGCTGCTCGATGATAATCTGCTTGACCTTCTCTTCGGTGGATGCCATCAGCTTTCTCCTCCAGAATTGCGCGGGTGGGTCATTTTAACGTTGCGATCGGCTCGCGGTCAAGACCGCGTCCCGGACATACCCTTTTTCTTTCTCTGCCGCAATTTCAACACGACATGTTACACCCTAGTCCGCGCTGCGCCACATAGCCGGGTTGTGCGCCACGACCGTCCCCCCGTCTTTGTCCGGAGGAATCTGTATGAGCATCGGCTTTCGCGCGGCCGTGCTTTAGGCCATGTACATCCCGCCGTTGATATTCAACACATGGCCCGTAATGTAACTTGCCTCCTCTGAAGCTAAGAAGCGCACGCCGTAGGCTACCTCGCGGTCGGTTCCCGTGCGGCCGGCGGGCACGAGGCTCTGAATTCTCTGCTGAACTTCAGCGGGAAGGTTTCGCGTCATGGCCGTGTCGATGAAGCCTGGGGCAACGGCGTTTACGGTAATATTCCGCCGCGCCACTTCTGCCGCCACCGCTTTGGTCAATCCAATCAAGCCCGCCTTCGAGGCAATATAGTTCGCTTGGCCGGGATTGCCGAGCTGAGCTACCACCGAGGAGATGTTGATGATTCGACCGTAACGTTGCCGCACCATCCCCGGCAAAACCCCCTGAATACAATGGTAGGCCCCCTCGAGGTTGGTTCGCAATACCGTCTGCCATTCCTCTGGCTTCATGCGGAGCACGAGGTTGTCGCGGGTGACGCCGGCATTGTTCACTAAGACATCAATTTTCGCCCAGGCATCGAGCACTTTCTTGACCGCAGCCTTGACGGACGCCGGGTTGGCCACATCCATCTCCACGACTAGGGCGCGGCGCGCCAGCGGCTCGATTTCTTTGGCGACAGTTTCCAGCTTACTGAGGTTTCGGCTGGCTAGCGCCACATCGGCGCCCGCCTCGGCCAAAGCCAGCGCACAAGCCCGCCCAATGCCTTGTGAAGCTCCGGTAATCAACGCCACCCGTCCTTCAAAACCCATAAAACATCCAACCTGCCGACTTTCACAACTTGCGCGCCGCTTTGGACTCGCTTGAAACTGAACTCGGCCGAACGAAGGACCGATCTCTCAATGACCTCCCAGAACGGCGAGCGTTTCCTTGAGCGAGGCCAGGTCCTCAACGTGGGTTACGCGCGCGTCTCGATGGATTTGTCGAAGCAAGCCCGAGAGCACTTTGCCCGGTCCCACCTCGATGAATGTCTCCGCGCCCTGGCCGAGCAACCTGGCTACACAATCGGTCCAGCGAACCGGAGCGGTGACTTGGCGCTTCAAGCCGTCCCGCACGGCGTCGGCGGCAGAAACCACCGCCGCGTCCACATTGTTCACCAGCGGAACCCAAGCGTCGGCAATCTCCACAGCGTCTAAATCGGTCCCCAGGCGCTCCGCCGCCGGCCGCATGAGAGCGCAATGGAAGGGCGCACTGACGTTAAGCAACGTCACCCGCTTGGCGCCCCGTGATTTGGCTAATTCGACGGCGCGCTCGACGGCGGTTTTGTGGCCCGCGATGACAATCTGCGCCGGTGCATTTAAGTTGGCTGCTGACACGGTTTCACCCTGCGCGGCTTCCCGGCAAATCTGGTTGACCGTTTCGAGGTTTAGTCCCAGCACGGCAGCCATGGCGCCCACGCCGACAGGCACCGCCTCCTGCATGTATTCACCGCGTTTGTGCACCAATCGCGCCGCGTCGAACAAGCTGAGTGAACCGGCCACAACTAAAGCAGAATACTCGCCCAAGCTGTGCCCGGCAACGATGTCGGGTTTTATCCCCTGGCTTCGGAGGACCTCCGCCGCCGCCACCGAAGCGGCCAGAATGGCCGGCTGCGTGTTGGCCGTTTGCTGCAACTCTTCAGCGGGGCCGTCGAAGCATAAACGCGAGAGCGAGAAGCCCAGCGCGCGGTCCACTTCTTGAAAGGCCTGACGCGCCGTTGGAAATCGCTCGGCCAGTTCGCGCCCCATGCCGGGATATTGCGAGCCTTGACCAGGAAAAAGAAATGCCAGTCCGGGCACGTTGTGATTCCACTCTCTCGAGGCGATGATGCTCTTCGGCGCCTGCGCGAGCAGTGCGTTAAAACTAAATCGTCTCCGGGACGAGGGACGTTCTTGCTCCTTCTATTCCGCGGATTACCAACGCAGCAGGACCGCGCCCCAGGTTACTCCGGCGCCGAAGGCCGCCATTAAAACTAGATTCCCTTTCTGGATGCGCCCGCTACGCACGCACTCGTCGAGGCAAATCGGAATCGAAGCCGAGGAGGTATTGCCCAGACGGCTGATGTTCGTATAAACCTTTTCCGAACATACCCCCAATCGCTCGCGGACGGCGTCAGTAATTCGCTGATTGGCCTGATGAGGAATAAAGAGGTCAATCTCACGCGCGGAGATTCCAGCTTGCTCGAGAACCCGCCGGGAAACGTCCTCCATGCTCCGCACGGCCACTTTGAACAGTTCGTTGCCGCGCATCTTGATGTAATGCTCGCGGGCGTGGACGGTCTCACAACTGGCCGGCTTCAGTACCCCGCCCGCCGGAATGTAGAGGTGGTCAGCGAACCCACCGTTGGTGTGCATCTCTGCCGCCAGCATCCCGGAAGGCGGCTCTACCGGGCCGAGCACCGCGGCGGCGACACCATCGCCAAAAATTACACAAGTGGACCGGTCTTGGTAGTCCACATATCGGGAAAGGAGTTCAGCTCCAATAACGAGCACATGACGAGCCTTCCGAGTCTTGATGAATTGCTCGGCGACGGTCGCGCCAAACAGAAACCCTGAACAAGCTGCCGCTAGATCGAAGGCGCAACAATCGCGCGCTCCGACTTGGCGCTGAATATAGGCGGCGGTGGAGGGCAGAGGCATATCCGGCGAGATGGTCGAGCAGATAATCAAGTCCAGGTCGTCCGGCGCCAGTCCTGCCATCTCCAGGGCTTTGCGCGAAGCCTCGACGGAGAGTGACGAAGTTGTCTGGTCCGGCTCGGCCTGGCGGCGCTCTCTGATGCCCGTTCGGGAGACGATCCACTCGTCCGTCGTATCCACGATCTTCTCCAGATCGTGATTGGTGATCACCTTTTCAGGTAAAGCGGTGCCTGTGCCCAGAATGCCGGCAGTAACCATATTCACCCTTGAGACGACTCAGGATTTGCCCAGTCCGGCGGTGGCTCCGGCGAGCTCGCGCTCGATCTTTTCGTTGACGCGCCCTTCGGAAAATTCCGCCGCCACGCGAATGGCGTTTTTGATAGCATTGGCATTCGAGCCGCCGTGGCAGATGATGCAAACACCTTTCACGCCGAGCAGCGGTGCTCCACCGTACTCCGAATAATCCAAGCGTTTTTTGAAATTCTGAAAGGCACTACGGGACAAAACGTAACCCACCTTGGAGGGGAGGGTGCTGGAAAGCGCCTGTTTCAGCAGGCCGGAAATGACTTCCACCACGCCCTCACTCACCTTCAATGCCACATTGCCCGTGAAGCCATCGGTCACGATCACGTCCACGCGGCCATTATAGAGGTCGCGGCCCTCGACGTTGCCAATAAAATTAAGCGGGAGCTGCTTGAGGCGCTTGAATGCTTCGCGGGTTACTTCATTGCCTTTGTGCTCCTCCTCGCCGTTGGAAAGCAGTCCGACGCGCGGCCGCTCGACCCCAAAGATCACACGATAATAAACCTCGCCCATCACCGCGAACTGCTCAAGGTGAAGGGGTTTGGAATCAATGTTGGCGCCCACATCCACCAATACGGCGGCCTTCCCTTGCGACGTTGGGAACACCGCCGCCAGCGCCGGGCGGTCCACCCCTTCGAGCGGGCCTAGGACCAGCTTGGCCGTGGTCATGACGGCGCCCGTGTTCCCCGCGCTGATCATGCCTTGCGCGCGGCCTTCGCTCACCAACTGCGCGGCCACCCGAATCGAAGAATTGCGCTTTCGCCGAAAGGACCGGGCCCCCTGATCTTCCATAGTGACTGCTTCGGAGGCGTGAACCACCTCGATGGCCAAACGCTCGGCCCTGCGGCGCGCCAATTCCTCTCGCAGCTGCTCCTCCGGTCCTACGAGCAGGACGCGGGCCACAAGCGCCTTCGCCGCCTGCATGGCTCCCTCGATCTCCGAGGCCGGTGCCACATCGGTGCCCATCGCATCCACGGCAATGGTTTGCATGGTGCCCGCTCGGGGGAGGGCAAAATCTCCTTTTCCGGGGCTCGCCATTAGCAAAATCTACTCAGCTTCTTCGACCAGAATGGCTTCCCGCTGCCGATAGTATCCGCAATGGGGGCAGACTTGATGTGGAAGCTTGGCTTCATGGCAATTCGGGCATTCGGAAAGCGAGCGCCGGGTCAGATGGTCATGCGCGCGGCGGCGATTTCGCCGTGCTTTGGAATGCCGTCGTTTGGGGTTTGGCATAGCAATTCTTGCACCCGCCCCCGCCTGCGATGCTTGGGGGCTGCTGCTTACTCCTCCCAATGATAGACCTACTTTCCGGAATTCCGGGGCCGTGGGATTCCCCCACGGGAGCTAAGAGCTTCAAATTGGTCGCTTAACCCAACTTCAGCGACGCAAAAGGCGAATCGCCAGTGGGCAGCTGGCATCCACAATTTAGCAGGTTGCGGTTCGCTCCGCAAACCGGACAGAGCCCACGGCAACTGGCCCGACATACAATCTTGGACGGCACCGACAGGATCATCTGCTCCGTCACCACGTCGGCGAGCGCCACACCTTCGCCAGCATAGAATCCCAACTCCAACTCGTCTTCTGGAACCGCGATCTCGGGTTCCTTCGGAATGGCGCAAATCGGGCGATAAAAAAGGTCGAAGTCCGGCTCGACGTCGAGTTCGATGAGTTCCAGGCATCGGTCGCACGACGCCCGGACCTTGGCCGAGATCGTCCCATGAATACGGATGTCGCCCCCCGCCCGCTCCGCCACAGCCTTAAGTTGGAGAGAGCCCGACTGCTGGAAACCCGCGTCATGATAATCTAGCTCCCCCGGCTCATAAGTCTTGGA